>JAEEML010000094.1 GCA_016283195.1 Deltaproteobacteria bacterium
AAAGGTTCGACTCCTTTATCCCCAGCCAATATGCTTGGCCCCATCGTCTAATGGTTAGGACGTCGGCCTCTCACGCCGATAATAGGGGTTCGAATCCCCTTGGGGTCACCAACCAAAAGATAAATCCCGGTAATTCGCATTACAATGAACTAGAGGTGAAGGTGAGTAGCGAGTTTTTGCCGGCGATTGTTATTCCCACTTACAATAATGTCTCTACCATAGCGCAAATAATAAACGGCGCTCTTCAGTATAATATCCCCGTAATTGTTGTTAACGATGGCTCGACAGATGGCACTGCTGAGGCCATAGAAGCTATTGAAAATCCGCTGCTTGAAATTATAAAACACCCCAAAAATCTGGGCAAAGGCGAGGCCTTAAAGAGCGCTTTTAAGCACTGTCTGGAAAAAGGCTACACCACCGCTATCACCATTGATGCCGACGGCCAGCACGATCCGGCACAAATAGCCCCTTTTTTGGCTGAGGCGGCTAAAGATCCGCAAAAACTTATTATTGGAAAACGCGACCTCAGCGGCCCGGGCAAACGGCCTAAAAAAAGCCGCCTTTTGCGCGCCCATTCCAATTTTTGGGTTTATATGGAAACCGGCCAGTGGCTTAGCGATACCCAAACCGGCTTTAGAGCCTACCCCGTAAAAGAAATATGCGCTATCAACCTGCCAACCGGTAAATACGATTTTGAAATTGAAGTGCTGGTTAAGTTTTTGTGGCGCGGCGGTAAAACGGCCACTGTGCCGGTGACGGCTACTTACGGCGCCGGTTCTTCTTCCCACTTTCGCCCCTTTTATGATTTTATGTTGGTAGCTCATTGCAATGCTGGCCTCTTCTTTCAGCGCTTTTTTCTGCCCCCGGCTATTTTGGGCCCAATGCACAGCAAAGGTGTTTTAAAAGGCGGCTATATAAGGCGCTTTTTTGGAGCCATAAGGGAAATTGCCGCTGCCGATTTTTCCAGCCCGTGGCGTTTTGCTCTGGCCATCGGCTTGGGCGTTTTTTGCGGTATTATTCCGGCCTGGGGCCTGCAAATGGTTATAGCTTACACGCTGGCTCGCCTTTTAAAACTCTCACGGCCGCTCACTCTTTTAGCCAGCAATATTTCTATTCCGCCGATGATTCCCTTTTTACTCTATGGCAGCCTACTCAGTGGGCGTTTTCTTTTGAATAAAGAGCTCACTTTCGGAATAAATATAAGTAATATAACTCTTGATTACGTTTGGAATTTTACTAAAGAATACCTAGTTGGCAGTTTGGCTTTTGCTTTACTCATGGGGCTTACGGCATTTATTATTGCTTTTGTTGCGGCTATGATTTTTCATCCGAGAAAGTTATGAGGTAATTTATGGCAGATGTTAAACAAGTGGCTTTGGTAACCGGTGCCAGTCGCGGGATTGGCCGGGCTATAGCTATTAAACTGGCCCAAGTCGGTTTTCATGTTATTGTGAATTACAAAAGTAACCGCGAGGCGGCCGAAGAGGTTTTGCTGACCATCCAAAATGCCGGCGGCAGTGGGGAACTGGCTCAGTTTGATGTGGCAGAGGGACCGGCTACTTCAGCCGCGGTGGAAGAGCTTTTAACAAAGCATGAAAGTATTGATGTTTTGGTGAATAATGCCGGCATTTGTCGCGATATGCTCTTACTGTGGATGAAAGAAGAGGACTGGCTCTCGGTGTTGAATACCAATCTAATAAGCTTTTTTTATGTTACTAAGCCGATTCTTAGAACCATGCTAAAAAAACGCTATGGCCGCATTATTAATATGTCTTCCGTTTCCGGGCAAATGGGCAGTCCCGGGCAGGTTAATTACTCGGCGGCCAAAGCCGGGCTTATCGGCGCCACTATGGCTCTCGCCAAAGAAATGGGTAAAAAAGGTATTACCGTGAACGCTATTGCCCCCGGTTTTGTGGAAACCGATATGTTAAACGGTCTTAAGCTGGATGATGCTATTAAAAGGATTCCTCTCCAGCGCTGCGGTAAGCCGGAAGAAGTGGCGGAACTCGCGGCTTTTTTAGCTAGCGAAAAAGCCGCATATATTACCGGGCAGGTCATTGGCATAAATGGCGGAATGTTTTGAACTTTGGAGATAATATGAACTTGCGGATTCCGGTTATTACCGGCATGGGTATTTATTCTTGCCTCGGCATGGGTCTTGATGAGGTTACTAGGTCGCTAAAAGAAGGGCGCTCAGGCATTGTCTTTTCCAAAGAGCGTAAAGAACTCGGTTTTCGTTCGGCGCTTACCGCCGCTTTGCCGCCGCTTGATCCGGCAGCCACCGGTTTAAAGCGCAAAGCCTTAAAAACTATGGACGAACCGGCTTTATACGCCTATATGGCGGCTAAAGAGGCCATTGCCGATGCCGGGCTAAAGCCGGAAGACCTGGCCTCTTTGCGCTCAGGCGTGGTTTTTGGCAACGACAGCACGGTAAAAGCTTCGGCCCGGGCCGTGGAGACACTTAAAGAATATAAAGATACCAAATACATCGGCAGCGGCAATATTGTGCAGGCCATGAATTCCACTGTTTCTATGAACTTGGCTGCTCTTTTGGGCACTAACGGAGCAGATTGGACCATAAGTGCCGCTTGTGCCAGCAGTTCTCATGCTTTGGGCCAGGCGCTGATGCTCATCCGCGCCGGTTACCAAGATATAGTGATTACCGGCGGTGCTCAGGAAGTAAATTGGGAGAGTATGGCCAGTTTTGATGCTCTCCAGGCCTTTTCGGCGCGGGAAAGTGAGCCGCAGGCTGCCTCCCGCCCCTTTGACAAAGAGCGCGACGGCCTGGTGCCCAGCGGCGGCGGGGCTGCTCTTATTATAGAAGAGCTGGAGCATGCCAAAAAGCGCGGGGCGCCCATTTACGGAGTTTTGGTCGGTTATGGCTTTTCCGCGGCCATTGGCGAAAATATCAACCAAAGCAATAGTGAACAAATAAAAAATGCCATAACATTAGCCATGCAGGATGCTGGCCTGGTAACTAGCCAGATTGATTACATAAATGCTCATGCTACCTCTACGCCGGTGGGCGATGCCATAGAGTGCCGGGCCATTGCCGAGCTCTTTGGCGAACGTGTGCCGGTTTCCTCCACCAAAGCCATGACCGGCCATGAGTGCTGGATGGCCGGAGCCAGTGAAGCTATTTATACCACTCTTATGGCTATGAACGACTTCATTGCCCCGAATATCAATTTTAAAGCTCTTGATGATAATTTGCCCAAAATCAATGTGGTAAATACTACCGAGCAAAAGCATATAAATATTGCTCTTTCCAACTCTTTTGGTTTTGGCGGCACCAACGGAGTATTAGTTTTTGATTATTCAAAGAGTGAGCGGCGCGTGCATGGATAATAATTTTTCTATCCCCGCGCTTATTCCGCAGCGGCCGCCTTTTTTATTTATTGAGCGCATAGAAGAGCTTATGCCGCAAAATGATTGGGCCGTAACCAGTGCACTTTGGCCGGAAAACTCTTTGGCCAGGGGGGAAGACGGCGAAATTAAAGAACCTTTTATCATTGAAGCGCTGGCGCAAACGGCGGCTCTTTTAGTGGGCGCTAAAAATGAAGCCGGCGGTGAGCCGCCTATCGGCTATTTGGCCGCTGCCGGCGATTTTCACTTTTTAGCGCCGCTGCCTAAAAATGAGCGCCTTTTTTTTAAAGTAAAAACCGTGCGCGAACTGGGCGCTTTTTTGGTTGTTGCTGCCACTTGTGAAGCGTTAGGTAGCGCTCTTGCCGGCGGTGAGCTCACCTTTTATCTGGACAAAAATAATGACAACTCTTAAATTTTTTCCGGTAAAAATAGCATCTTATGAGGCCATTACGGCACTCGGTGATACAGCCGGCGGCTCGTTTTCGGCTTTTATGGCCGGCGAGAGCGGCCTTAAGTATGAGGAATCATCACCTTATCCGCTAGCTAAAAGTGCCTTTACCAGCGGAAAAGATAGAGCTTATGAAATGGCCTTAAAAGTGGCCAAAGAAGCTCTTAAACCCCTTCCGGAAAGTGAGCTTAATAAAACCGCGCTCCTGCTATCCACTGCCAAGGGTGAGGCTCTTTTGCTTGAAGAGGCTATAACTAACGGCGTAGCCGATAAAGATATTTTCCCCTCCGAGCTTACAGCCAAATTGCAAAAAGCGCTTAAGCTTAATCCTTTAACTTATACTGTTTCCAACGCCTGTGCTTCCGGTCTTATTACCCTGGCTCAGGGAATGCGCCTTATTCAGGACGGCGATTTTGACCATGTTTTGGTGGTCGGCGCCGATTTAGCCTCCGATTTTGTGGTTTCCGGCTTTGGGGCTCTGCATGCGCTTTCCGCTGATTTTACCCGCCCTTACGATAAAGAGCGCTGCGGTCTTAACTTAGGTGAGGGGGCGGCGGCTATTCTGCTCACGGCCAGTGATAATCTCCCGGCCCAGGGCTTTTTGAGCGGCTTTGGTATAAGCAACGATGCCAACCATATCACCGGCCCCAGCCGTACCGGCGACGGCCTCGCAATGGCTATGGAAAAAGCCCTAAAAATGGCTGAACTCACGCCGGAAAAAATAGACCTTTTAAATGGCCATGGCACCGGAACTCGTTACAATGACGGCATGGAACTTTTGGCCGTAAATACCGTATTTCCCCAAAAATGCCCGCCACTTATTTCCTTAAAAGGCTATATTGGCCACACTCTGGGCGCCGCCGGTGTTATTGAGACAGCGCTACTTTTAGAGGCGCTTAGACTTAAACAATACCCCGCTTCCAAAGGCTTTTCCTCCGGTGAATTGCCGCCGCAGGTGAATATCCCTAAAGAGCCTGTTTATAATGCCAAATTGGATCGCATTTTAGCTATGAAAGCCGGCTTTGGCGGCATCAACGCGGCGCTTGTTATAGAGAGCGCTAAGGTGCGCTAAATCTTTATTAGATACCGGCGGCGCTTGATTATTTACTGCCAAAAAGAGCGGCAAATTCTTCTATTGAATCATCTTCGCGCTCTAATGGAATAAAGGGTTTTTGGCCGTTTTTGCGCAAGAGCACATAAAAAGCGCCGGGGCCGCCGTCTTTGGGGAGAGCTGTGCAGTAGGCCATGACTATTTTACCCATGGATCCGGAGCTCACCCAGCCGGGGAAGGAGCTCCTTAAAACCGGGATTTTATCAGGCGAACCCAGGCCGCGGCCAGTGATAATGAGCACACAGCGCTCACCGTTTTGGCGGCATTGAATCAAAAAGCGTTTTAATTTTTTCTTGGCTTCTTCGGCGGTGAGGCCGTGGAGGTCCAAATAGACAGAGTGGGGAAATTCGCCGTTTCTAAGAGCTGATAGCGTTTTTTCGTCAACGCCGGAAATATGGCCCGATTGATACTCGTCACTATTTTCAAAATAAAAGGGCACATCACCGCTTATAAGTTCTGAAAGCTCGGCCATCACATCGGCATCGTCATTAACAAATGCCGGATCTAAAACACTTTTGGCCGCGGCGGAAACGCGCCTTGGCCCCTCTTTTAATTTGCGCACCCCGGTATTGGCTGCGGCCCAGAGCTCCGCGTCGCTTTCTTCTTTGGGCGGCGGTGGTGGCGGGGCGGCCGTTTTTTGAACTTTAACGTTTTTGAGTGCTTCGTTCTTTTTGACAATTTCGGCTATGCCATCAAAAAGAGCGCTATTAAAAGGGCGATTTTTCTTGGAAATTTTAATTTTAGCCATTTTGCGGAGAGAGATTAGCCTTTAGCTTGCCCTAAAACGCGGGAATAGACACCTTCTTGTAAACGCTGGAAGCGGCCTAAAAGGTCACACATGGCGCTCTCTTTGGAGAGAGAGGCCAGAATTTGGCCCCGACGATCGGCCGATATACCGCTCATTGGGTCGTTTTTTACCGCATCGGCAATAAAGCGCCCGATTTTGGCTGTGCCTTTGGTGAGAGCGCCGCGCACAGTAATATGGTGCAGCTTTGGCCCTTCAAATTCGTTGACTTGCGGTGTGGCCGGAGCTTCAACGCGGAGAGAATCCGAAGAAGTTTTGGGAGCCAAAAGGCCATCGGCGGCATTGGTGGCCATGGGGGCAATCATAATATTGGTTTCGGCTTTGCCTTTGGTTAAGGCATATTCTTCGGCTGTGGAACCAAATTCGGAAATATTCACCGGCATATTGGTAAAGCGTTGATAGCTAATCATATTATCCATGACAAACTCCTTTGCCGCCCTAAGCAGAAATGCCGGCAGCTAAAACTAATACACAACATAGGCTTTTAGTGGTTATTTTTCCACCGTAGCCAGATATTCGGCCAGACGCCGCTGCTCGCTGGGCTCAAGAGGCATAAAAGAGACACCGATACCGGCCGGTTCGCTTTCGCCTGTACCCCGCACCCAAGCTACTTTACCTACTACTTTAATGGGGCCATCGCTCAGGCCGGCATCAATGGACATATATAAAACAGTTCCCACAGGCAGCGGCCTGTCGGTGCGTAAAAAAAGACCGCCGTTACTCAAATTGGTGACTTCGTCCTGGCGTAAGCTATAGATGCTCTCGTGCGAAGCGGTAACGTGGACTTCCTGTCGTTCTTCGCTGCGTACCTTGTGCCTGTCTTCCATGAGAACCATTTTGCCCTCCACATCGTTAGATATATAAGCTTTTATGCCCTCTTGGTAAAGAGAAAGGTTGCACTTTTTGCCGGGGTGTTTAGCTTAAAAAAGCTGGAGGGAGGTTATGGAACTCAGCACATTTAGCCGCTTTGGTGATTTTATTAAGGCTCTCAGAGAATCGCAGGAACTTAGCCAGCGCGCTATGGCTAAAGTTTTGGAAGTTTCTCCCGGCTATGTCGGCCAGTGGGAGGCTGGAGTTTCCAAGCCCTCGGAGGCGGTTGTAAGGCGCATTTGCCTGAAATTCAGAGTGGCCGATGAAGCGGCTTTGCAGCGCCTGGCTTTTGCCGAGACGGCGCCGGAGCATATCAAAGCCGCGCTTTTGCCAACTTGCCAAAAAGAATCGGCTAGGCAACCGCTTTTAAGTGAGGCGGAGGCTCTTCTGATAGAACGTCTGCATTTGCTGCCGCCTGATTTGCGCTGCGCCGTAACGCGAAAGCTCAATTCCATCTTAAAAAGCCAGCTGGAGCAGCTTGCTGGCAGTAATCGCCTTTGAAGGCTGGTTGTATTTTATCCCTCACTATCGCAAGTAGTGAAAATTATTGTGAACTGTGCCCCATGTTTAATAATCTTTTGTGAGCGTTTTCCAAGCAGCTCTCTCGAGTCTACTATCAAGGAATGGCCGCACTTTTAATTGTCTACTTTTAAGGGATGCCCCCTCAGGGGTTGTGTCTACTTTGAAGGGTACAGTTCATTAGACTGTCCAAAATTTAACTGGTATTAACAGGGCGGGGGCCAATAATTCCCAATGGTTGTGGAATGATGGAACTAAAGAGGAATTTCTTGGGAATAATTGCCCCACTTTAGCGGTTAAGAGGCTGCAAACGGCCGAGAGCCGGAAATTATGGAGGAAAATAATGTCTATTCCACTGGAAGAGCTTGATAACAAAGTAGCAGAAAAGAGCCGCTTTATTCATACTGTCTTGGATGAGATGTCCAAAGTGGTGGTGGGCCAGCGCGAGCTTTTGGAACGGCTTATTTTAGGCCTTATTGCCGATG
>JAEEML010000095.1 GCA_016283195.1 Deltaproteobacteria bacterium
TGCCAGTGAATGGTTTAAGAATTTTAAGGAAAACGATTATATGTCTAGCAAGGCATTTTTGCGGGAAAAATTTCTGCGTGACCAGGCAGCTATCCGCAAAGCCGGCTGGGAAGATGGCCGGGAGGAAGGTAGAGCAGAAGGTTTAGCAGAAGGCAGTTTAAAGAAAGCTAAGGCTCTGGCCCAAAAATTCATGGCTCTTGGCCACAGTAAAGAAGAAGCAGCCGAGTTTGCAGAAATTGATGTGAAATTGCTTGATTAGGAGAAATGATATACCATGCGGCGAAAATCTTGAGGTGTGTTTATGGCTGCTTAGTCTTTGAGACAGCGGACGGAATAGCCATTAGATATAGTGTCGTGGCCCACGCCCACCAATGTGGTGACTACGTACAGATTACCCGCTTTCTCTCCATCCAGCGTACTAGACCAGAAGTAGGCGAATGATGCGAAACTTTTGTAGATATTATTGTTATAATAACCTGCAGGCAAGGCACCAAAGGCATATTTATCTGCTCCGCCGCTCCAACTGGTAGCACGCAAGTTCTCTGATGCAAAAGAGTTGTCGCCATCCTCTTTTACAGAAGTAATCAGGGTGTTAAACTCTGTATCAGACGGTAAATGCCAGCCATCTGGGCAGACTTTTTGCGCATCTTCCCAATTATAGAGACACCCGTAATGTTCCACAAAATCCGGATCAGCTTCGGTGTTGGTAAGGCAGGTTACTGCGCTGCCGTCGGTGGCTGTATCGCTGGCCATATTCTCGGCCATCCAGATTTGCTCACCGATTATGGTTGTTTTATAGGCAACGCCGTTGGTGTCAGCCATGTAACCAAGGGCAAGAACAGAACAATCTTTACCGGTGTAACCTTTGGAACAAGAACATTCACCGTTGCCATTTAGGCCATCGTTGCAGGTGCCGTGCTCACAGGTGCAAGCAGCGCAATTTGCTCCAAAGTAGCCGGCATTGCAGTAAAGATAGCCGCCATTGCCATTTGGTAAACCATTGGCTTTTGGCAAGTTTTCCGGGCTATAGATGACATAGGATGAGCCATCGGCCGGACAGATAACTATGCCGTGATCGGCATCTTTTTTCACCACATAGCAGCCTTCGCCGTCACTCCCTGCATCGCCCTTGAAACCTTGCGGGCCCTGTTTGCCTTCTGGACCTTGCTTCCCTTCCGGCCCTTGTTCGCCGGCACCGCCGCAGGCCGTGAGGGCCAAAGTTAACATTGCTGAGACTAAGACTTTACACTTTTTCATACTGCACTCCTTGTGCCAATGGGCACGGAAAATTTGTTTAGGTATTTTCAATACCTAATATACAGGGTACCCTGTAAAATTTTGAAAAATCAGCGCGATCCCCCGCCTGTGGCTGGCGCCACTATGCCCCCAAGTTGCGCCGGCCCCCCAGAACTCACTTGAGCCTATAAAATACATATAAATTCAAACAGGTGAGCCCATCGCCATTTGTAAAAATGGAGAGGGGCGAGATGATAATAAAATCCAGTACTTAGCGGGGTGAGGGAAGGCGGGGCCACTATGCCCCCAGTTGCCTCTTGCCGGGCTAAGAGCCGCTGGCAGAATATGGAAAGCTGTGCTATAGTGAGTAGAGCTGGAGGTGCGCAGATGTTAGCAGTAAACGGATATTTTGACGGAAATACTTGCATTGCTTTGGATACATCGCATTTTCACCCTAACCAGCGGCTTGTTATTACAGCCCTGGATGAAGATATTGATGCTAGCGATATACAAAAGCAAAAAGAGAAAGCTCTGGCAGAACTTCATGGTGTTTTTGGTATGCTGACCCATGAGGAGGCTGAGGATATTCGTAATAATCGCGTGAATTTTAAGGAACGTTATTAATGTTATATATGCTGGATACGAATATTGTTAGCTATTTGCTCGAAAAAAACGAAAAAGTTCTGGCTCGATTTGATACTATTTTTATGCAGAATAAGATTACAATTTCGAGCATTGTTCACTATGAGATCCAGCGAGGAATTTTTTGTCGGTGCTCAAAAAAATTACAGGAAAAGTTTGAGCTTTTTTGCAAGCATGTTCCTGTAATTGCTCTTACAAATTCTGATTTTATGCTTGCCGCGCGTATTTATGCAGATTTGCGTTTAAAAGGTAAGCCCATAGAAGATGCTGATATTTTTATTGGGGCTAGTGCTTTGGCGAATGAGGCTGTGCTGGTAACCAATAACGAAGAACATTTGGGTCGTATTAAAGGGCTAAGAATTGAAAACTGGACGAAGTGAGGTGTTCTACAAATTCGTCCATAGAGCCTCCTTTTAATACTGTTGGAACCTAATTTGGTGTTAGTTATTTTTAATACCTAATATACAGGGTACCCTGTAAAATTTTGAAAAATCAGCGCGATCCGCCCGCCTGCGGTGGGCGCCACTATGCCCCCATCTTGCCTCTTGGCCACTTATTCCCAGGTGTGCTAAAATATTGGCTGTGCTTTGAGGTTTAAATAACTTCACGCAAGAAAAACCAGCCTGCCCCAATAGAGCGGCGAAGTTAAGGAGATTACTAAAATATGGGTTCCCCAAAAAGTGTTAAAATTGGCACTGTTACCATTGGCGGCGGCGCACCCATAGCCATTCAGACTATGTGTAGCACTAAGACGGCTGATGTTGCGGCCACTTTAGCCCAAATAAAGGCCCAGGCAAAAGCCGGCTGTCATGTTACCAGAGTGGCTATTCCCAATAAAGAAGCGGCCTTGGCCCTTTCCGCTATTACTAAAGAGAGCCCGCTGCCTATTGTAGCCGATATCCATTTTGATTACCGCCTGGCGCTTATGTCTATAGACGGGGGCGCCGCCGAAGTGCGCATAAATCCCGGTAATATTGGCGCTAAAGAGCGTGTGGCCGAGGTGGTAAAAGCGGCCAAAGCGGCAGATATTCCCATCAGAATCGGCGTCAATAGCGGCTCGTTGCCGCAAAATCTGCGTCATTTACCGCTCTCTGAAGGGCTGGTACAGGCGGCGCTGGATGAGATAAAAGTGCTGGAAGATCTTGACTTTTCTGCCATAAAGATATCCATCAAAGCCACCGATGTTCTGACCACGGTAAAAGCCTATAGAAAGCTCCACACTCTATGTGATTATCCGCTCCATTTGGGGCTCACCGAGTCGGGAACGCTCCTTAACGGTGCCATAAGGTCCAGCGCCGCCCTGGCCATTTTGCTGAGCGAAGGCATTGGCGACACTATTCGCGTTTCTCTCGCCAGCGATCCCATAAAAGAGGTACTGGTGGCCAAAGAGCTCCTGCGATCTCTTGACCTTTATCAGGGCGGAGTGGTGGTTCATGCCTGCCCAACCTGTGCCCGCTGCCATGGCTCAGTTTGGCAAATGGCCGAAAAACTTGAAGAAAGGCTCGCCACATTTAAGAGTAAACGCACTATTAATCTGGCTGTTATGGGCTGCGAAGTCAATGGCCCCGGCGAGGCTGCCCTGGCTGATATGGGCATGGCCATGAAGGGGAATAAAGAAGCTATTCTCTTTGTTAAAGGAGAGATGGTGGCCAGTGGCCCCGAAGAGGAAATCTTTAATAAACTTATCGAAAAGGTAGAAAATTATTATGCTGAAAAAATGTAATATCCTTGTTTTTACAATACTTTTTTTGATGCAGTCTTTGGCTTTCGCCGCCTCCTCTTCTCCTAAAGAGGCCATAAGCGGGCTCTTAAAAGAAGTCAAAACTCTTGGCAGCAGAGAGCCGGCCCGTGATGAATTAAAAGCTCTGGCCGGAAAACTTGCCGCCCATATAGATGAAAATGAGCTGAAAAATCGCCTCTTTAGTGATGTCCAACAGCTTACGCCGGAGCAAAAAAACGAGCTTTTGGGGCTAGTAGAAGTGCAGCTCACAGCCGCCCTTGTTGGAGCTCTAAAAAAACAGGACGGCCGGGATTTGCCCCTTAAAGAGCTGGTAAAAGATGATAATATTGAGCTTATTTTTACCCAAAAAAAAGATGAAAAAGAGCAAGAAGTCGTTTTGCTCTTTGCCAAAAAAAGCGATAGCTATTTACTTAAAGATGTTTTAGCTGGTAAAAAATCACTGCTTTCTGTTTATCAAAAGCAGATGAAAAAGCTATTTAAAAAGCATACTTACGCAGAAGTAGTAGAGCGCCTTAGTAAATCCAAACAATAATATTTTAGCGGGTTACGTCCATTTTAACGGTGCCGGGTCTTGATATATCGGCTTTATTCATGGCCTCATCGAGTGAAGACCAGGTTGTTCCGCCGTTGTCATTGATGCAGGAAGTTAAGCTCATACTACTGCCGCTCATGCTGTAATAATAAGCAATCCAGCCCGGGCGGCTCTTGTTGTAGCCGTAGAGATAGCCGTGGCGGGAGTCAACAATGCGCCGGGCGCCGCGCTCGAAGGCCAGCGGCGTTGATGAGATGTAGTCTTGTTCGCCGTTGCTTTTAATTTTAAAAACACTCATGGCAAATGTATCGCCGGATGACGTAATTTCATAATTATTACCGTTGCTTGCCTGCTTCCATACGCCTTCGATAACCGGCTCCGGTTCGCGGCTTGTATTGCTGGCAGCCGGGGTGGAAGGACTGGGGCTGGGGCTTAAAAACAAAGCGCAACTATTAAAAAAAGTTACTGCCAGTAGTGAAAGACCTAAACCGAGTCCTTTGCGTACACCCTTGTAATTCATCGTAACCTCCTTATCGGTATTGGGCGGAAATAGTACCCGCCATCTGGCCAAATAAGAATATTTCATTTTGTATCTATGTCAATCGCTATATTGGAAGAGCTTTTTAACCCTTCCGCCGCGCAGTAAAATATTTTTAATAATTTAATGTGATTAGCTTTATGAAGCTATTTTTCAAATCTTGGCAACACAGTAAAAAATTGTTACGATAATAAAAGGCGATGCTTTGTCCCAAGGAGGAACACATGTCAAAGCAATATTTACCTCTTGTTCTTGGGCTTTTTACTCTGGCTATGATGACTTCTTGTGCCGGTGGCGGTGATGCTACCATGGGTAGTTATCTAAATCTCCAATATGATGAGACTATTGAACAGGCAGTTCACAAAACATGTGGAGTAAATTCAACTTTTAGAGGCATTGATGTCTCCAAGTGGCAAGGCGATGTCGATTGGGCCAAAGTGGCTGCCGATCCCCAGAATATTAAATTTGCCATTGCCCGCGTTTCCGACGGTCTTAATTACAGCGATTCAAAATTTGATACTAATTACAAAAAGATAAAAGAGGCCGGTCTTATTCGCGGTACTTATCAGTTTTTCCGCCCTTCGCAGGATGCCGTAAAGCAAGCGGATTATCTTTTGGAAAAAATAGGTAACAAGCTGGAAGCCAATGATTTGCCGCCGGTTATTGATGTGGAGGCCGATGAAAACCTTTCTGCGACAGAAGTCGCTGCCGCCGTTACCAAATGGATTAACCGTGTGGAGAGTAAATTAGGTGTAAAACCGATTATTTACACTGGTGGCTATTTTTGGGATTCCCATGTAAAAAGCAGCGATTTTGCCGATTATCCACTTTGGCATGCCGCATATCCTAATACTTGGACTAGCTCCTCCTGTCCCTCGATTTCTGATAAATGGACTAACTGGGCTATCTGGCAATATTCCTCCGAAGCCGCTGTTAACGGTATTTCCGGGCATGTTGATATAAATGTTATAAATGGTACTTTGGAAGATTTGCAAAAGCTCACTTACGGCGGCGGCTGCCAAAATATTCCGCCTGCTGGGCGCATTATTGACGAAACAGATGCCTGCTTTTTTGCCGGCGGAAACAGCAAATATTTGCGCCATGTCAGCGGCAGCGGCTATAACGAGGCCTTTATCTGGAGTAAAACCTGGATTACCGCTGAGCCCAGTAACTACGGCAAATGGAGCTTTAACTTTGAGCGTAGTGGTAAATATCGCATAGATTATTATCTCACTAATAAATCAGAGGAATTAACAGATGTGGCTACCGCTATTCCCTACAAGATTATGCATAACGGTACTCTCGATAGCGTAATTATTGATCAAAGCGGCCATGAGGGTTGGAAGGAAATAGGTACTTATCATTTTGCCAAAGGCGGTGCCCAATATCTCATTATAGATGACAAGGCGGAAGATGATGCCACCAAAGGCAAGCAATTTATTCTCGATGCAGTAAGAATTACCCCGGTTTGTGATCCTGTTCCATTAGCCGGGCGCATTATTGACGAAGAGGAATCATGTTTTGTTGGCGGCGGTGACCCCAAATGGCTGCGATCTCTCGATGATATTGGTTATAAAAATCATCTTATCTGGTCCAATACCAAGAGCACAGTAGGAAGTGCCGCCACCAGTACCGGCACATTTAATCTTAACTTTGCCGCTGCCGGTAGTTATGAACTCTTAGCCTATATTCCGGCCGATAAGAGTCCCATTTTAGCTGCCAGTGGCAAAGCAAGTATCGGCCAGGGGGTGGAGTATGAAATAAAACATGGCGCTGCTGTTAGCAATGTGACAGTGGATCAGTCTGTAGCAGCTGGTTGGTATTCTATCGGAGCATTTGATTTTACTGCCGGCGGTGAGCAATATGTTATGGTAAAAGATTCAATAAGTGCCGATAGTTATAAAACGCAAACCTTTATTATTGATGCTATAAAATTAGATCTTATTGCCGATGATCCCGGTGATGATCCCGGTGACGACCCCGGCGATGATCCCGGTGATGATCCCGGCGATAATACCGATGCCGATACCGAACCAATAATTATAAATGATGATACTAACGAAGAAGAGGCCAATAAGCCGGCTGATTTCTTTAATGATAGCGGTGAAAATAATAATCAGCATGAAGAGGATGATGATGCAGTTGAAGAAAAGCCAGATGTAAATCCTGATATTAATCAGGGCACAAATAATCACCAGAGTAGCGATAATTCGGTTAGCGTAAATCAAAACAATACTCAGCCTAAGCGGGGTTGCAATAGTGCCGCCGGTGATGTTTCCACTTTTACGGCTCTTCTCCTGGCTGCTTCTCTTCTTACGGTGCGCCGCAAACGGATGGTAAAATAAGCCTCGTTTCTTCTTTCTTAGCTAATCCGTTGCCTCTATAATAAAATTCTGGCATAAAGAGGCCGCTGTTATTGCCTGATTACGGCATTTTTTAAGGAGCATTTTTATGGATCTTTTTGAACTTGGCAGCAAAATGCATGAATACCGGAAACGGCTCGATGAACTTAAAAGCCACCTGGATATTGAGCGCAAAGAGATGCGCATTAAAGAACTTGAGCATATTGCCGCCGATCCCACCCTTTGGGACGACCCCGATAAAGCCAAGACCATCCAGCAGGAACAGGCCACCATTACTCACACTTTGAACCGCTTTAAGCAGCTGGATAAAGAGGTGACCGATGGTGAAGACGGTTACGAGCTGGCTAAGGAAGATGCCGATTTTATTCCGGAACTTGAGGAGCTGGTGCCCAAAATAGAGCCGGAGCTAAGGCAGCTCGAAATGGAGCAGATGTTTACCGGTGAGCTCGATGGCAATGCCGCCATTGTCACCATCAACTCCGGCGCCGGCGGCACTGAGAGCCAGGACTGGGCCGATATGCTCTTTAGAATGTATATGCGCTATTGCGAGCGGCGCGGTTACACGGTGGAGATGGCCAACTTGCAGCCGGCCGATGATGCCGGGATTAAAGCAGCTATGTTTATTGTTCGCGGCGACTGGGCCTATGGCTATTTGCAAGCCGAATCGGGGGTGCACCGCCTGGTGCGCATTAGCCCCTTCGACGCCAATGCCCGCCGCCACACCAGTTTTGCCGCTGTTAATGTTTCGCCGGAAATCGATGATTCCATCGAAATTGATATCCGTGATGAAGATCTTAGGGTTGATACTTACCGATCCGGCGGGGCCGGTGGCCAGCATATCAATAAGACCGATTCGGCTGTGCGTATTACCCACCTCCCTACCGGCATTGTGGTGGCCTGCCAGGCCGAGCGCTCACAGCATAAAAACCGCCACACAGCCATGAAGATGTTGCGCTCGCGCCTCTATGAACTGGAACTTAGGAAAAAAGAAGAAGAAAAAGTGCGCCTGGCCGGTGAAAAGAAGACCATCGAGTGGGGTAGCCAGATAAGAAGCTATGTGCTGCATCCCTATAAATTGGTGAAAGATCACCGCACCGGCTATGAGACATCCAATGCCGATGCCGTTTTGGACGGCAATATCAATGACTTTATCGAAACGTATCTAATGGAAAAATCAAGATTATGAATAAAGCACTAACTGGCCTTAATATTTTGGATTTTGGGCAAATTGTGGCTGGCGGCCATCTCTCGGCCATGCTGGCCGATTTGGGCGCTAATGTAGTAAAAGTGGAAGCCCTAACCGGCGATCCGCTACGCACTTCCGGGCCATTGCAATTTGGCGAAAGCAGCTATTTCAGCCAAGAAAACAGAGGCAAAAAGAGTATCGCCCTCAATTTAAAAGCGCCGGAAGCGGTGGAAATAGTTAAAAAACTTTTGCCACATTTTGATGTGGTTATTGAAAATTTCCGCCCGGGCACCATGGCTAAATTCGGCCTTACTTATGAAGACTGTCGGCAGATAAATCCGGCCATTATTTACCTTTCCATCTCCGGCTTTGGGCAAAATAACAGCCGCACCATGGAGCCGGCTTATGACATTATTTTGCAAGCTGAGAGCGGCCTGGCCCGGCAGACTGGCTATGACGCTCCGGCCCGTATTCCGGCGAGTCTGGCCGATTATGCCGCCGCTTTAAACGGGGCCGTGGCGCTTTTGGCCGCTCTGCGCTACCGCGACCAAAGCGGCGTAGGCCAATATATAGACCTGGCCATGTATGACACTCTTTTAGCTATGACGGATAACAGCTTTTCTATCTGGCAAAAGATGGCCGCCGCAGGTGCTAGCGCCAATGATGAAGCAGCGCAGAAGGCGGCCGGGCTCATCTCCTGCGGCTCTAGCCACCCGGGTACGGCGCCGCATGGTTTTTACCCCACGAGCGATGGCTATATTGCCCACATGTCGCTCTCGGAAAAGATGTGGCAGGATTTATGCGGGCTCATAGAGCGCCCGGATTTGGCGGCTGATAGCACACTGGATAATCCTTCCAAGCGGCGGGCCGCCCATGAGCGCATCGACCGCGCTATCAGTGAGTGGACTAGCCGGCAAACAACCGCGCGGGTAATTGAAATGTTCAGAGCGGCCCGCCTGCCGGTGGCCAAAGTGCGCACTATCGCCGAAGCGGCCGGCGATAAGCATAATGAAGAGCGGGGCATATTCTGCACGCTAAAGCAGGGCGATGGCACAGTAAAAGTGCCTGATTTTCCGGCAAAATTGAGCGAGACGCCGGCCGCTCCCGGCGCAAAAGCCCCGGCTCTTGGCGAGCATACAGATGAAATTTTGGCGCAGTATCTGGCTCTTACTCCGGCAGAAATAAAGAGCCTTAAAGAGCGAAAAATTATCGGCTGAGTGAAAACCGGCCTGATTTATCGCTTTTTTTTAGAGCACTAAGGGTGGCCTTTTAATGTTTAAAAGCATAAATATTGACACCATAGTTCCTTCTAGGGTAGCGTAAGGGCGGTATTTTGTGGCTTTAAAGGGCATGCTTTTAAAGCTATAAGTTCAGTTTAGAGGAGTACCAAATGAAGCATTGGTCTTTTTATCCGGCCTTTGTTTTGGGCATAATAACTATGTTTAGTCTGACTCCGGCCGCCAAAGCCGGTGTTTTGCAGCTGGATTTAACAGCTCTCGGGCGTCCTGTCGGTAACGATACAACTCCGAATCAACGTTTTCAAAGCATGGTAACCGAACTGGGAGCCGCTTTGGGTGCCGGTATGATGTCGCCGGCCGAATCTCTTGGGTATTCCGGCTTTAACTTTGGCCTCGAAATGAGCTGGGCCGATATTCACCAAGAAAACAGCTATTGGCGCGGTCAGCCCGGCCACCGTGTGTGGCACGAAAACGGCACTAGCCAGGGTTATAACCAACGCCTGGCTTCTTCTTTAAATGCCGCCCGCATCCATGTGCGTAAGGGTCTTCCTCTTAGTTTTGAAGTCGGTGCTACACTCACTTATATGCTGGCCGGTGCTGTTGGGACCGATCTTTACGCTGTTGGTGCCGAAGTTAAATGGACACTTCTCCATGAAAAATTCCTGAAACAATTGCCGGATATTGGTGTGCGTTTTGCCGCTAATCGTCTTTTGGGCCCGCAGCAACTTGATTTAACGCAAGTGCAAATGGATTTTGCCATCTCTTATAGCTTTGGTCTCGGTGGAATGGTGGGCCTCACTCCTTATGCTGGTTATACTTTGTGGACTGTTCATGCTGTTTCGCAAATTTTGGAATCTTCTCCAGAGGCTTCTACTCATTCCGGCGGTGACAGCGGCTCGCTTTACACCTTAGCTCAAGTTTCTTGGAATGAGAATTTGCAACACCGCGCCTTTTTAGGACTCAGATTTATTATTAATTTTATAGAAATATTAGGCGAAGTCGATCTCAACTTTATGAATTTGCAAGCCGCGGAAAAGAAGCTCACTATCATGCCGACATATTCCGTTAAATTTGGTTTTGATTACTAAATTCACCTTATATTAGATTTAAGTAAGAGGTTTTTATGGGCAATATAGGCATGGGTGAATTGATTGTCATCCTGGTTATTGTGCTGGTGATATTCGGCGCCGGTAAATTGGCGCAAGTAGGTGATGCTCTTGGTAAGGGAATTGCCAATTTCCGCAAAGCCTCCAAAGAGGGGTTGGAAGAAAGCAAAGAAGCTGCTCCGGCTAAAAAAGACGAAGTAGCACCCCGGGAACAGGCCAAAGAGGAAACTAAAGAATAGTGGCTGCCATAAAATTTTCCGGCAAAACTCTAGCTAACCAAATTTACCATAATCTTAGCAGCGAAGTAGCTAATGTGCTAAAAAACGGCATAAAACCGCACCTGGCCATTGTGCGGGTAGGAAATGACGAAGCGGCTGCGCTCTATGCCGATGTGAAATGTAAAAAAGCTGAAAAATTAGCTATTTCCACCAGTTGTATTGCTCTGCCCCAAGATGTTTCTCCTAAAGAATTTAGTTCATGTTTAAATGCGCTTAATGCTGATTCAGCTATTAAAGCTATTCTGGTTGAAGCGCCTTTGCCGGCCCCTCTTTTGCCTTATTTACAAATTGCCAAAGAAAAAGATGTAGATGGTGCCTCCGGCGGAGCGCTTTTTGCGCCCTGTACAGCTATGGCCGCTTTTAACATTATTAAGGAAAGCGGCGCTATGATAGATGGGGCCAAGGCGGTTGTTATCGGCCGTTCGGCTGTGGTTGGCCGGCCGCTGGCCCAGCTTTTGCTATCAGCTAATGCCACTGTTACCGTTTGTCATTCGCATACCAAAGATTTAGCTTTTTATACCCAGGCAGCCGATATACTCATTTCGGCTACCGGTAGGCCCAATCTTATTAGCGGCGCAATGGTTAAAGAAGGAGCGGTGCTGATTGATGTCGGCACTACCCAAACGGCCGGCGGACTTGTCGGCGATTTTCAGGAATCGGCTTATGAAAAAGCGGCTTTTTATACCCCGGTGCCAGGAGGTGTGGGGCCGGTGACCACCGCCATGTTGCTGAGTAATGTGGTAAAAGCGGCCAAATTACAGGCCGGCATAATTAAAGAGGACAAGCTATGAAGGTTACCCCGGTTGTTATTGCCGGCGGTAGCGGCACCAGGTTTTGGCCGCTTTCCAGGCAGAATAATCCCAAGCAATTTTTAAAACTTTTAGGCAGCGATTCTATGCTGAGAGCAACAGTTGAGCGCCTTTTGCCCATAGCTCCTCCGGCTGATTGTTATATTGCCACCGGCGAAAAATATGCCGAGCGCTGCAGTGCCGAATTGCCGGAAACCGCTAAAAGCCACATTATTGCCGAGCCCAGCCCGCGCAATACTCTGCCGGCTATTACTCTGGCAGCAACAGTTATTAAAAGAGCCTTGGGAGAGACAATTCTCCTTGTTTTGCCCGCCGACCATTATATCGCCAGAACAGCTCCGTTTATCGCCGCCTTAAAAAAGGCGATAACTCTAGCCGAAAAAGAACTTATTGTTACCCTGGGGATTACTCCTACGGCGCCGGAAACAGGTTTTGGCTATATTAAAAGCGGTGATAAATTAGATGAAACGGCCTGCAAGGTGGCGGCTTTTGTGGAAAAACCCGATTACCGGACGGCTGAAACATATTTAGCCAGCGGTGAATATTTTTGGAATGCCGGCATTTTTGTGATGAGTACAACGCGCTTTTTTAAAGAATTGGCCGCCAGGCAGCCGGAGGCTTTTGCGCTAAGCCAAAAATGGCTTGATGCCACTCAAGAAGATTTTTCCCAAATACTGGCCGATACCTGGCCCGCCATGCCGGCTACTTCCATTGATTACGGTATTATGGAGAAGGCCGAAAACCTGGCTATAGTGCCTGTAGAATGCGGTTGGTCCGATGTCGGTAGTTGGCCGGCGCTCCCGGCACTCAGCCAAATAAATGACGCCGGCAACATGGAACGCGGGCGAGTAATTAGTTTAAATACTCAAAATTCCGTTATTTTTAATGATTCTGATAAAGTTGTCGCCACTCTTGGTGTAAAAGATATTATAATTGTTGCCACGAGTGATGTAATTCTGGTATCTTCCAAGGGCGATGCACAAGATGTTAAGGCACTTGTGGATCTAGTCAAAAATAGGGAGCCGTCCTTAGCATAAACGCTACTCCCACCAGCATAAGGGATTGTTCTCGTGGAATTCACCCCTCCTGATATGACTTCCCCCTTGGATGCGGCCGAAAGACTTGCTGCTATGCCGCCTGAAGCCTCTGTAAAAGGGCTCTTTTTCTCTACCGTTATAGGCGCTTTAAGAGAGAAGTGCCCTGATAGCGAGCTGATTAAAAATTACGACCATTTCAGCAATTATTCGTGTGCAGAACTTATTGAATTACTTGATAAAAGCTCGAAAGCTCTTTATCCGGAATTGCCGCAAAGACAAGCTTTGCGCCTTTTGGGACAGCGCCTGTTTCAAGGTTTTAAAAAAACTACCGCCGGGATGCTCTTTTATACTGCTGCCGGGCATCGTATAGATAATGGCTTTCAAATGATTAACAGCATTTATAATTTGCTCTCGCAAACTAAAGCTAATCTTTTGGAAGTTGGCGAAGATTATGCCATTATCAGCCTCACCGACGCCTGGGTTTTCCCTACTTGCTACCATATCGGTACCTATGAAGGCGCAGTGATGCTTTTTAATAAAAAGCCCAAAGAAGTACTGGTAAAAGAATATTCTCTCTCTAATGTGGATGTGCTTTGTCGCTGGGAGGATTAACCCAGTTGCTCATTAGCCCAAGTAGCTAATTTTTCTCTAAAAATTTTGGCATTATGGCGGACATCCATCGGGAATGGCTGCGGGTAAAAAAGTATATCTTCTATGCCCCTAGCATGGGTACTCGCCGCCGCCAGTGCCAGAAGTTCAGCTTTTACGGCCTCTTGGTTTTCCCGGCTTTGGGCCGGCATTTCAATACAAACGGCAGCTTTAGTCTTGCCGTTTTGCCTAATGGGAACCAGAGCGGATCTCTTTATTTTCGGGCACTTATTAAAAACGGCTTCGGTTGGTAAAGTATAATAAGTATGGTCACTTGTGACCACTCTATGCGACTTGCGCCCGCACATCCAGAGGCGCCCTTTTTCGTCAAAATAGCCTACATCGCCCATGCGGTGCCAAAAGGTGGCGCCATCCGGGATTTTTGCCAGTTTGGTGTAATCTGGGCGGCCATAATAGCTTGCGGAAACCATGGGCCCGCGCACGATTATTTCGCCCATAGTGCCGGTGGGGACAATGAGCGCCGGGTCAAAAGTGGCAATGGCTTCATCTGTAATAGTTATTACTTTAATTTCCGCCTCACTGTTGGCTCTCCCCACGCAGACACCGCCGCCTTCTTTGGTAATTTCTGCTGTTTCGGCAAATATTTCTTTGGAGCCGATGTCGGAAATTGGTAGAGCTTCGGTGGCGCCGTAAGGAGTATGCACTTCTACGCCCGCTTCTAGGGCTTTTACAAAAGAGCTGAGCTGCGGCACGGCTACCGGAGCGCCGCAAGAGATAACGCGCTTTAATGATGGCAGTTTTATGTTGCTTTGTTCGCAGTAGGCGCCGACTTTGGCCACTACCACCGGGTTGGCAAACATATTGGTGCAATTAAATTTTTGAATAGCTTTAACAATATTGGCCGGATTACTGGAGGCAGGTTTACTGGTATCCATATCGGGCACAATGCTGGCCATGCCCATAGCGGCGTCAAAAAGGGCAAAAAGAGGGAAGGTGGAGCAATCGGTTTCCCCCTCTTTTATACCGTAAACATCGCGGATAAGGCGCACCTGAGCGGAGAACATGCCATGGGTATAAAGAGCGCCCTTGGCCCGGCCGGTGCTGCCGGAAGTAAAATTGATGGCCGCCGGTGTATTGGTATTGACTTTGACGATTTCGGGGCATTTACCGGCGCCCATGGCCAAAAGGCGGCTATAAGTAGTGCCGCCCCAAAAGAGGCGCGGGCCCACGGTCACCAGCTTACGAAGAGTAGGCTTGCCCCAGCCCTTTAATAGGCGGGCAATGTGTGCTTTGGTGAGGCCGATAAAGGCTTCGGGCCTAGCTTCGGCCAAGCATTTGGTGACATTATTCAGCCCCATGCCCGGGTCGATAAAAATGGCCACTGCGCCCACTTTAAAGAGGGCAAAAGTGAGAGCAAAGAGCTCTTCGCCGGGAGTGACCATCATGGCGACATGGGTGCCTTCTTTGATACCGAATTCTCTTAGCGCCACTGCCAGGGCGTTACTGCGATCCATGAGATCTTTGCAGGTAATTTGGTGAATTTTTTCGCCTTTTAAAACGGCGATAGCCAGGGCATCCGGCTGTTTTTGGCCCATATCATCGATGTATTCCGCCACATTTAAATGTTCCATGAGGCTTTTCCTTAGCTGCGGCGCAGAAGCTTTTCTATAGCATTTACGGCTTCTAAAATCTCGGCATCGCTTTTGCCGATAAGACTTTCGATTTTGCGGCAGGCACTCATGATGGTGGTGTGATCCTTGCGCTTAAAATCTTTGGCCAAAGCCGGGTAGCTGGTGGGAAGATGTTTGTAACAAAGATACATAGCCAGTTGCCGGGGGCGTACCAACTCTTTAGTGCGGCTACCGGAGGTCAACAATTTGGGATCAAGGTGGTAGAACTCTGAAACAGCCTCGGTGACATCGGCTACCGAAATTGCCCCTTGAGCAATATCATAGACACCAACCAAGAGCTCCTTGGCATAACTTGTGGAAAGAGAACGGCCGGTTCTGGCGGATTCAAGACTTAGCCGTTGCAAGGCTCCTTCCAAAGTGCGCACATTGGAGGGCAGGGCACTGGCAATATAAAAGGCCACATCTTGTGACAATTTAAGATTCATGGTGCTGGCCTTTTTTTGCAAAATGGCTACTTTGGTTTCTAATGCCGGAACCTGAATATCGGCCAGGAGGCCGGATTGAAAACGGCTGCGCAGACGCTCGGGGATATCCGGCATATCATGCGGCAGTTTGTCGGAAGCAAAAACCAGCTGTTTGCCGTTGTTTTTCATCGTATTGAAAATATTAAATAATTCGTTTTGTGTGGCTGTCTTGTTGCCGGCGATGAATTGAATATCATCCATTAGGAGTACTTGGCATATTTTGTGATAACGAGTGTTAAAAAAGCTCATTTTGTTATCACGCATAGCCCCGATATATTCATCCAAAAACTCATTGGTAGAAAGATAGACAATTGACCAGTCCGGATGACTGGCGGCTATTTTTTGCCCGATGGCATGCAAAAGATGAGTTTTTCCAAGACCTGATGGGCCGTAAATATAAAGGGGATTATAGCGCTCACCAGGAGCAGCTGCCACTGCTTGAGCCGCGGCCAGTGCCAGGGCATTGGAGGAGGGGTCGCCGATAAAGGTGTCAAAAGTATAACGCTTATCAAACAAAGAAGAAATGATGGCCTTAGACTTTTGAACGGGCTTGGCCTCCGGTGGCCGGGAATCCGGTGCTTTGTCATCTTTTTGAGCTATATTATTAGGTTTTTTACGGCTTATAGATTTCTCATGCCCGGCTGTTTGCGGCGCAATAACCATGTTTAGGTTAACCGGTGAGCCAACTATTTTTGAGAGCTCATCGCGGATAAGTGGGGCATAATTATTTGATTGTACCCAGTCTTCTATAAAACCGTTTTCCACAGCCAGCGTGATGGTGCCGTTATCAAAAGAGAGCGGTTTCATACAGGCGAAAAAATTATAAGTGAATGTACTGTAGCTACCGCTTATCAGCTGCAGAAATTCCTGCCATAGCTCCGTTGCCTTTTGAGAGCTCATTGCCTCATCCGTCATACGCGCTCTTTCCTCCTGCCGAAGATCTATAAGGATCTGTTGGCGGCTATCAAAGAACCATTACCCGAAGATGGTCCTCAAGACAAGTTTTCGTCAGTTTGCATATTCGCCGTCAGCGCCCAGCCAATAAGTTGGGCTCTTCCCCTCTTTTAGAGGCTCTTCCCGACCGGCAGCGGCTAAAAGTTGCCAATAAAAGAGCCAACTGGCAGCTGTGCCGGAGTCACTAAATGGATAAGCCTGCTTTACCAAAAGGGCGCCGGAACTATCGTTTACACTTAAACCGAGTGCCAGTTTGCCGGTTTCCTCGCATAAATCAAAGGTGAAATAGAGGTTATCGTTATAATAGGCTCTCTTTTGCTCTCTTAACATGTGAACCTCCTTAGTGGCTCCTTGGCCACTGCATTAACCAATATACCGAAATATGAGTGAATGTAAAAAAATAGGCGCAAAAGTGGGAGTGTGTAGGTGTATGTATGTCAATAAAATAGGCAAATCACGAGTTTCTTTAGTTAATAAAAGAGGTAAGAAAGAAAAAATAATAATTATACCTTGCAAACAAGGAGTTTTTGTGCCAATTTCCGGCTTGTTTTGCCCCAATAAGGGGCCAAAAACCGATACATTCGAGGAACTATGGCGAAAGAAGAAAATATTCAAGTAGACGGGCGGGTGCTGGAAGCTCTCCCCAACGCGATGTTCACGGTGGAACTTGATAACGGGCACAAGGTTTTAGCCCATGTTTCCGGCAAAATGCGTAAGTTTTTTATCCGCATTTTACCAGGTGACAAAGTGACTATCGAGCTCTCCCCTTATGATCTCACACGGGGGCGCATAGTTTATCGCGCTCGCTGAGTTTTCACTCAAGCACATTTTGTGGAGCAGATATGCCGGAATTGCCGGAAGTCGAGACAATGATGCGCTCTTTGGGCGACCTTAAGGGCGATGCTTTGCTCTCTTTTGATTTTTTCTGGCCGCGGCAGGTAGAGCCCTCTCCGGCTATATTTAAGGAAAAGCTCACCGGCGCAATAATTAAAGAAATAAAAAGGCGCGGAAAATATATCTGCCTTTTTACCGATAAGGGGCTTCTCGCAATTCATCCGCGCATGTCGGGCTCTTTGGCGGTTTTGCCGGAAGAAGTGCCATTAGGTAAACATACGCGCCTAGTAGCGCACCTTTCAGGCAGCAAAAAATTGCAATTCGATGATGCGCGTAAATTCGGGCGCTGGAAGTTTTTGCCCCCGGGGGCAGATATTCCCGGCGTTGGTGTGGAGCCATTTTCGCCGCAATTTACCGCAGAGTGGCTTTATGACACTCTAAAAGAGCAAAAAAAGAAGCCTTTAAAGGCCTTATTGCTTGATCAAAGCCTGCTTTGCGGTCTCGGCAATATTTATAGCGACGAAGTGCTTTTTGCCGCCGGTATTCATCCCGCCCGCCCGGGGAGTGCTGTAACCATTAATGAGTGTAAAGCTTTACAAGAGGCGGTGCTGGCCATTTTAAGTAAAGCCATTGAGCTTAAGGGTACCAGCTTTGATTGGGCCTATGGCGGCGGCTCCATGCAAAATAATCTCATGGTTTACGGGCGGGCGGGAAAGCCTTGCAAAAACTGCGGCACTTTGCTTGAAAGTGTAAAAATCGGCGGGCGGCGCAGCGTCTTTTGCCAAAAATGTCAGAAATAAAGCGGCCTAAAGAGTAAATGACCTCTTTACGGCACAGCCACCAGATGCACAATTTGCTTTAGCACTTCATCGCTGGTTACTCCCTCGGCTTGGGCCGCAAAACTAAGCCCCAAGCGGTGGCGCCAGCAATCAAAAATCATTTTTTGCACATCATCGGGAGTAACATAATCGCGCCCGGCCAGATAAGCCGCCGCCCGCGAGGCCTCGGCCAAATGAATAAGGCCGCGCGGCGAAATACCATATACCAGCAAATCGGCTACCTGATCCAGGGCATAGCGCTTGGGCGCGCGTGTTACCGCCACCAAATCAAGCAGATAGTTTCTAACTTCAGGGGAAAAATTCACCTTTTTTACGGCTGCTACATGCTCGGCTAGTTTATCGCTCGTAAGTTCGGGAGGCAAAGGCGCAGCTAAGCGGCCGCTAAGAGCCGCATCGAGCATGGATCTTTCGGCCTCTCTTACAGGATAATCCACGCGCACTTTAAAGAGGAATCTATCCAGCTGCGCTTCCGGCAATTGATAGGTTCCCTCTTGCTCCAGGGGATTTTGGGTGGCCAAAACCACAAAAGGCTCCGGCAATTTAAGCGTCTCTTCGGCAATGGTCACTCCGCGTTCGGCCATGGCTTCCAAAAGGGCGCTCTGCACTTTGGCCGGAGCGCGGTTTATCTCATCAGCCAAAACAATGTTAGCAAAAACCGGCCCTCTATGGATGGTAAAATCCATTTTATCGGGGCGCAAAACCTGGATGCCAATGAGATCACTGGGGAGTAAATCCGGAGTAAACTGAATGCGCGAAAATTTAAGGCCGAGTGCACTGGCAAAGGCCCGCACAGCGGTGGTTTTGGCCACCCCGGGAACGCCCTCCAGGAGCACATGGCCGGAAGTCAAAAGAGCTATTAATAGGCGCTCAAAAAGGGCATCCTGTCCATAAACCGTCTGGCCCAGTTTTTTTAATAAAGCTTGCAATTCTTCGTGCATTAAAGGCTCCTTAGCGTTTGCCACGGCCATAGAGATTTATCTGCCATTCCAAGAGTAAATGGTGGCCGGGAGAACGGGCAATATCAAACTCGTAGCGCAAATTTAAAAGAAAATGGGTGCCAAGATAAAAGCCCAGCCGGGCATAGAGACCGCCGCCGGCCATAAGTTCATAGCTTGGATAAAGCTGGCCGCCGATAAAGCCGAAAAGGCCGCCGGAAATAAGCATATAAAAGCCGGTCCAAAAGGCGCCGCCGTAAATATGCGAACGAATAGCTGCAACCGCAAGCTGGCCACTGCGTGGCTCAAAAAATATGCGCACCGGCAAGAGACCTATTTCTATAGGTAAATAGGCCTTGGGGGCCAAAAGCTCAAGGCGGGCTAAATCTAAAATCAGCTGTGGTTTTATTCCGGCCTTGGCCATAAAGCCCACCCCGCCCGGTTCCAAAGTCAGCCAGCGTCCGCGCCGCTGTAATTCCTGAGGAATATTTTTAAAATAACCGCCGGCTGTAGGAAATTTAGGTAAGAGCTGAAAATTAAGCGCCACTTCATTGCCACCTGGAATATCTACTTCACCGCTTAGGGCTTCGTAACCGGCTCTAACAATGGTGTATTTGTGGCGCCCGGCTTCCAGCGGCCAAGGCGGCGCCGATAGAATTTCCGCTCCGTCTATGGTTATATGAGTCGCCGCGTCAAACGGCGAGCCGCTCACAGTGAGGCGGCCATAGGCAAAAAGGGGGATACTGTGAAACGATAAAAGCAGAAAGAGAAAAACAGCCGCTTTTATTTTATACATGAATTACGGCTCGTTATACTCCGCCACCACATTGGTGGAAATGCCGCCTCTAACCAAAAAATCGCCTTTAACTTCCAGGTGATGGGGCTTTAAAACGGCTGCTAAATCGTCACAAATTTGGTTAATAACCGCCTCATGGAAACAGCCCTCTTCGCGGAAAGTCCAAAGGTAGAGTTTTAATGATTTTAGCTCCAAGATATATTCTGCCGGTTCATAGCTGATATAAATAGTAGCAAAATCCGGTTGCCCGGTCATAGGGCAAAGGCAGGTAAATTCCGGCGAGGAAATATTAACTTTGTAGCGCCGTTCTTTTTTAGGATTGGGTTTTACAACGAGTTCTTTACTGGGTACAGAAGACATATATTACACCTCGGTATTTTATAGTTTTTCAATAAGTTCGCGCACTTCGGCAGCATGGGTGCCATTTGGCGCCAGTTTTAAATAATTGGTATAAGCCTTTTTGGCGGTGGGATTCTGGCCTATAGCCTGGTAAGCACGGCCGAGGACTAACCAGCCCTGCGGGTCGCGTTTATTGAGCTGTACGCCGTCACGCACAATAGCTATGGCTTTACTGGCTTGTTTGTCGTCTATATAAGCGGAGCCCAGTTTAATAAGCAATTTAGCATTTTGCCCATCAAGCTCCCGGGCTTTTTCATATTCGGCTATAGCGGCTTTTAGTTTGCCGCGTTTTTCCAGTATTTCCCCTTGCGAGAAATGCTTTGCAGCTTGAGCCTTGGGATCAACCGCCGCCGCCGGGGCGGGAGCCGGAGCTGTGGCTTTAGGTTTGGCCTCTGTTTCGGCTTTGCGCTCGGCCTTAGGCTCTTTGGGCTCGATTTTGGCTGTCTTGGTTTCGGCTTTATGTGGCTTAGTTTCGGCTTTGCGCTCAGTTTTGGGCTCAGTTTTGGCCACTGCCGGCTCTTTTACCTCTTTTTTGGGCTCTACTGCCGGCTCTTCTTTAACCACCGGCGGCTCATCTTGAACATGGGCCACATTTTCCGGCAATTTGGGCGGCGGAGGCGGCAATTTTACTTCTTCGGCCGGTTCGTCCTGCTTGGCGTCGTGCTTATTTTCCTGGGCGGCCTCGGAAGGTTGCTCTTGGTTTGGTGCTTCGGTATTTGCGGCATCCACAGCTTGCGGGATTTCGCCGCTCGGTTTGTCAGGAGCCTTGGCCATATTGTTTTCAAGGGCTGTGGCTACGGGCGTTTCCTGGCCTTTATGATCAGCATCGCCGCTAAACATTATAACCAAAAGAAAGACAAACAAGGCTATAGCTGCACCGGCGGCAATTTTTATAATGAGCTTTTTCTTTTGCTGGCTGGCGATAAACTGGTTATCAAGAGAATCAGGCACAAAATTGGGATCGGTCTGCTCTTGGGCCTGGGCCATTTCTCCCGCAGAGAGCCTGCCGACAAAAGTCGAACTTTGATTTATAGACGCCGGCTGACTGGGCTTTAAATGCTCCATAGCCTTGGCCGGCAGGGGCTCGTAATCATCATCGTCATCGTCGTCTTCATCAATCGGATCTGGTGCAAATGCTCTAAAAACAATAGTTTCCGGGCGTTCTCCCCTAACTATTGGTGGGCGCGGTTTGCTGACCGATAGCGGCGCCTTTGCGGCTACCGGTGCTGGTTCTGCTTCAGGAAGTGGCTCGCTGGGAGTGGTCTCATCGGGCATAACTACCGGAGCCGGTGCTGGTATTTCTTCCGGCACTGGGGCGCTCGGTGTTGTTTCGTCGGCCATTGGCTCTGGAGCTATTGGCTCAGGTTGCTGCTCTTCTGGTAGCGGCTCGGTCGGCGTGGTTTCATCGGCCATGGGCATGGGCGGCGCTAGAGGTTCCGAAGTAACAGGCTGTGCGGCTGTCGGCATTGGCTCCGGTTGTGCCGGCTCCGGCATGGCAGCTTCTATTGGTTGCTGTACTTCCTGCGCTATATGCTGAGGAATATCATTGCTCCCGGCTGTTTCCGGCGCCTCCTCGGCTTTTGGTTCCTGATTAGCCTGGGCCGGCTCTGGTAATTCGGCTAGCGGGGTAACAGAAGCTGCTTCTTCGGTTACAGGCTTTTGGGGCATATAATATGGCGGATAAGCCGGTGGTACCGGTGCTGCTCCGGCTGGCTGATTGGGCAGCGGCGGATAAGAATATGGCGGCATGGGCATACCGGGCATGGGGTATGGATATGGATATCCCGGCGGCGGCTGGGTTATTGGCGCTCCAGCAGCCGGCGGCACCGGCGGATAACCCTGTGGCGGCTGCGCCATGGGCATACCGGGCATAGGATATGGATACGGATAAGGCAGCGGCATTGGCTGCTCTTTGGAGAGAGGCTGGCCATCAGGCCCCAGCGCTGCTTGAGGAGGCACCGGCGGATACCAATAACCGCCGTAATATGGCGGCACCGGCGGATAACCGACAGGTGGTACTCCTCCGCCTATTGGCTGCTGATTAGGTGCTCCCGGATAGGGATAATTAGGGGCCCCGTAGGGCGGCGGATAAGGATACCCTGGATTTTGTTGCTGCTGTGCCTGCTGCTCCTGAGATTGCTGCTCCGGCAAAGGCTGTTCGCTCATAAGATCGCTGCTGGAGCCGGGGATATCTTTGGACGCCGCTTTCCCTTCTTGAAAAGCTTCTTCCGACTCGTTTTCGCCATCATCGGAAGCCGGCAACATGGTGACATTTTGAATAAGTCCTTCAAAATAGAGCTTGGAAATCAAATTCAAGCTTTCAAGATCGCCAAAATCGCATAGATCAACAACATCGAGTATTGTGTGCTCACCGTCGAAAAGGCGCAGCATAACATCGAGTTCATCGGGAATTTCCGAAAGACGGCTTGCCAGTTCGGTAAAATCAATATCCAGTTTGCTATCGAGCGGTGGGAGTTGCTCCAAAAAGCGCCCCCACTCATCAACTCGCCGCATACCTTCCATAAGAAGGCCCTGGATAGTCATTTGAATGACTTCCGGCCGGGAAATGGGGCGGAAATCAACTTCAAAAGTGCCCTCATTCCACACTAAGAGGCGATAGACGGCGCGTTCTCCCTTGAGGCGCCCCAGTTCGGCATCAATAATTTTGCCGTTTACAAAATAAAGCTCGGCTTTTTTGTGATTAGCTTCATTGTTAACATAAATAATGCCGCTTTTGCGCCCCATTTCTACGGTTTGCAAAAGGTCAACCACGCTGACATCGGCCAAATTACCCTGGAATTTGGTTTTCGAAGCCTGGCGGGCAATTTCCTCTTTGTCCTTTTTTTCCAAAAGGATTTTTATGCGCGTGACAATCTCTTTTATGTAAATGGGCTTGGTGAGATAATCTTCCACGCCAAGTTCCAGGCCGTGTACCTTTTCCTGCAAGGTTTTTTCGCTGGTTAAAAAGATGAAGGGAATAGTAATAAAGCGCACATCATCTTTTAATGTTTTACACAGCTCAAAACCATCCATCTGCTCCATTTTAGTCTCTGAAATAACTAAATCAGGAACAGAAAGTTTAACTTTTTCCAAGGCTTGCAAGCCGTTGGTGGCGGTGGTTATGGAAAAGCCGGCCTTTTTAAGCGAGACTTCAAGGACGCGCAAACTTTTTTCATCATTATCGACTAAAAGCAGATGTTTCTTGGCCACTATCTTTCTCCGAAATTGCCTAGATATGGCAAGCCGTCGGTAATATAGGCCAATATTGCGCTAAGGTCAAAGAGTGTTCACAAAATTTATGCTTTTTCTATATATTCTATAGCTGCCATGGCTGCCAGCGTCCCGTCGCCGACAGCCGTAGCCACCTGGCGGGGGGAGCCGCTACGCACATCTCCGGCTGCCCAAATACCTTTTAGGGAGGTAGATAAATCCTGGCCGGTGACAATGTTTCCGCCGGCATCGAGGGCTATTTGCTCTTTAAAAGGGGTACTATTAGGCTCTACGCCGACAAAAATAAAAACTCCGCGGGTGGGGTATTCTTCTAAAGTTTCGTCTTTGATATTTTTGATTTTAACGGCCTTAACCAGCCTGTCGCCGACAATTTCCGTGACAACGCTATTCCATTTAAAAACTATTTTCTCGTTACTAAAGGCTTTTTCCTGAATAATTTTTTCGGCTCTTAGAGCATCGCGCCGATGAATAATGGTTACTTTGGCCGCATATCTTGTGAGGTATAGCGCTTCTTTAACGGCTGAATCCCCACCGCCCACCACCACAATCTCTTTGTTTTTGAAAAAAGCGCCGTCGCAAGTGGCGCAGTATGAGACGCCTTTGCCGCTAAACTGCTCCTCGCCGGGAACAGCCAGCTTTTTATGCCTGGCGCCGGTGGCGATAATTACGCTTTTGGCCATAACTTGCTCGCCGCTTTCTGTGGATAAAATATAGCCGCCGCTTTCTGCCTGAGAGAGAGCGCTCACTTTAGCCGCTATGTGGACTGCGCCGAAATCAAGGGCCTGTTTAGCTATTTTTTCGGCCAGCTCGGCGCCGGTGATACCGCCAGGAAAACCTGGGTAATTTTCGATAATATCAATACGCGAGAGCGTGCCGGAAAGCCCCTCATCGGCAATAATGGCCGTTTTAAGGCGAGCCCTGGCTCCGTAAATAGCGGCCGTAAGCCCAGCCGGCCCGCCGCCGATAATGGCAAGGTCAAAAATATTGTCTGTCATGATTTATTCCTTTACTTATAACTGAAAGCGCTGCCCCCGATAAATTCCCTAAGCAGCGATGTTGGCGGGATGGCATCGGGGAAAACGGGCACAAAGAGATCCAAAAAGCTAAGAAGCGACTGGGCGGTAACAGCGCTCGGGTGGTTGCGCGGCACCTCCAAAAGGTAACGCTCGGCATAGACTTTGAGCACCGCCGGCTCATAAACTAAGGCGCTATTAAATATAGCATCGGCCTCCTCCTGGAAAGGAAAGATATGGCGACGCTCACCGAGGCGCACCGAAGGCCAGAGCTCAATGGTGCGGGTGGCTGGATAGCCGCGATAGCGCCGGTCGCGCACGATGCGGCGAATAAGGCGCGTCTCAGAAGTGAAAATGCGGTTGGAATTATCAATACATAGCTGAGTTAAGGCATTGATATAAATGCGGAATTTTTGCTCGTCCGGCACGCTGGAGGTAAAGCGCGGGTTAAGCCCGTGGATGCCCTCCACAATAATGACGTCGCGCGGGCCTATCGCCATGGGCACCCATTTTTCTTTTGGTACCCGCTCACCAGTGTGGAAATCGTAAATCGGTGTATCAACTGTTTTGCCGGCCAAAAGGTCGGTTAAATTGTGGTTAAAAAGGTCGAGATCGATGGCTTCTAAAGCTTCAAAATCATAGCTGCCATCCGGATGACAGGGGGTATCTACGCGGTTTACATAGTAATTATCCATAGAAATAGCCACCGGACGTATGCCGTTGACCTTTAATTGCAAGCTAAGGCGCTTGGCAAAAGTAGTCTTGCCGGAGGAAGAAGGGCCGGCGATGAGCACCAGGCGCACACTCTTCTTTTCAGCGATCATATCGGCAATCTGGGCGATTTTCTTTTCGTGAAAACCTTCGGAAATGCGTATAATATCAGAAATTTCCCCGGAAAGGCAGAGTTCGTTCAGTTGCCCTACCGTGCGCACGCCTAAAATCTCATTCCAGCGCATAGTCTCCTGATAGGTATGGAAGAGCGGACGCTGATTATCATAATTGGCCGGATGCTCGCCGCCGTTTAAGAGCGAGGGGAATTGTAAAACAAAGCCCGGCGGATAGTGACTGAGGCCAAAATCGAGCATGGCTCCGGTAGATGGTGCCACCGGCCCGTGCTGAATATCATAATAAGTACCGAGTGTTACCAAAGTGACATCATCGGAGCGCCAGGTTTTTAAAAGGGCTACTTTGTCCAAAAGCCCCTGCTCGGTAAAGAGCTCCATGGCCTCTTCCACACTCATGGTCTCGTGTTTAAAAGGCTTATCCTCCCGCACCAGTTGCAGCATACACTTTTCGAGGGCCATGAGCTTGCCGTTATCTATACCCTCCTGGCCTTTGGCATCTCGGCAGGTGAAGTGGTAGCCATAACCGAGACTTTGGCCCACTACCAATTGCATATCGGGGAAAAGGCGCTTTGCTGCCTCGTAAAGTATAAGAGTGAGTGAGCGCCGATAGACGGCAGCACCCTCTTTACTGGCTACCGTCACCGGCTTTAATTCGCCGGAGCTTACCAGTTTGGTATCGAAATCCACCAGGCGATTATTCATAATGGCCGCGAGACATGGGTAGCCGGCGCTATCGCGTCTCGCCGATAAAAGATGCGAAGCCGGTGTGCCGCTAGGTATAGTCACCACTCGGTCAAGTACTTTAATTTCCAGATTTTTTACTCGCTGATTCATAGCAACAGTCATTAGCCATACTTCCTTTCCGGCCGTGGCCTTCCTGCTATAGATACCCCACAAAAAAATAAAGCAACAGTCCGCATGTTACTTTTTAAAAAAAATTATAAAAAATTTGTTGTCTAGGTAAATTGCCTTGTGCTAGATAGGGGGTGACTTACGGAGGGTACACCCTTTGTATTTGCATTTGAGGAAGTTTCAGTGATTTGTGAGAAGGGGCCTATAGCTCAGTTGGTAGAGCGGTCGGCTCATAACCGATTGGTCCTAGGTTCGAGTCCTGGTGGGCCCACCATCCTCTTTCCCAAGCTGGCTTCCATGTCCTGCCGTAATTTATTTAAGCATATTATAATCAGCCAATATGAAAGGAGCTCATACAGTGCGAGAACAGCTGTTAAACCTCATTGAGGTACAAAAAATCGATGCCAAAATTGCCGAAATCAAGCGCTCATCCGAACAATACCCCAAACGCCTAGCATCCCAGGAAAACAAAGTAAAAGCTGCCCGTGAGCAGGTTAATCTCATCAAAAATGAGCTAGATGCTTTGCAAAAAGAGTATGAAGAGAAGGAAGGCACTTTAAAAATCGAGGAAGCCAAACTCAAAAAATGGGAAGCCCGCCTTTCGGATATCCGCAATCAACGAGAATATATTTCTCTTTCCCGCGAGGTGGAAGCCGCAAAAAGGCAAAATAAAGAAGACAGCGAGCAAATGCTGGAACTTTTGAACACCATTGAAGAGAAAAAGAAAATCCGTGATACTCTCTCTGATGATCTGGCCGTTCTGGAAGTTGATTTTGCGCAAGAAGCCACTGAATTAAAAGCTAAAATTGCTCAAATTGAAGAAGAAATCGCCGGTGAAGTCAAAGTGCGCGATGAGCTCACTAAAGCGGTGAAGCCCAATATTTTGAAAAAATATGAGATCATTCGTGATCGTAAAAAAGGTATTGCCCTGGTCGCCGCCAAAGACGGCTGCTGCAAAGGGTGCAATATGAACATTCCGCCCCAGCTTTACAATACTCTTTTGCGCATGAACAGCATTGAGCTCTGCCCCTGCTGCAACCGCATTATTTATTGGGAAGGCATTACCGAAGAAAAGAAAGATTAAAATTCCTTCTCTTTTATCCTCTGCCCCTGCGTCTGCCGGCTATTAAAATAGAAATTACCAGAGTTTGAAATCGCGAATTACGGGCATGTGTTGCATTTGCCCGGCGGTGGAGTCTTTGGCTTTTACCGGCGATACATCTTTGAGAGAATTAAAGGTGCGGCTATCAAAGACCAGGCCATCGTCAAAAGATTCCTCGCCGATGACGACGGCAGTTTCTTTTTGGTGCAAATAAGAGTCAACATAAACGCCGTCATAAGGTTTACTGCGCTTGATATTGGTGCCTTCATTGCCGTCCTGGTCTTCCGGATAGTCGCTTTCTTTTACCACTACTACATTATTCAGGGTTTTTAAGCATAGTGCATCGCGCGAGGTGGTATTAAAATCGCCGCCGATAACGATATAGTCGTTATCTGGCACATTGGCGGTGATATAATCCACCAGGGCGTCGGCTTCTGCCGGTTGTTTGCTGGTTTTGGTGAGAAAATGCACTGAGATAGCCCAGAGATCTTTGTCGCCGGGAATATCAATGCGCGCCCACTCAAAATGGCGATTATCAACCTGATTATCCCGCCAGGTGCCGGACTCTTTAATAGGATAACGGCTGATTATGCCATTGGGAATATCGCCGCTCAGCTTCATGGCGCCGCGATGATAAGTAAATTCCTCCCCAAAGACACCGGCCACAAAATCATCAATATCTTTAAATGAATATTCTTTATCAAGTTCGGCAAGATAGCGAAATTCCTGGATTAAAACTATATCCGGCTTTAGCCCCATAAAGATGCGGATACCGGGGCCGGCGTAAGATTGTTTTGAAGTACTGGTGATATTGGCCGACATAATGCGCAGAGTAACGGTGTCAAGAAGCACACATTCGCCGGTCTCACTAAGCTTATAGCCCGGCTCGCAACGGCAATAATAACCGCCGCCGCTGACTGTGCAGGTGGCTTCGGTATCGGCGCAAGGATCGGGGTCGCAAGGATTAATACATTGATTGTTTTCACAAATAAGGCCGCGCTCGCAAGAGCCACATTCATGTTTTCGGCCTGTTGCGTCAATCGCAGAACCGCAGTTAAAACCGGCAGCGGCGCAGCTTTTCCAAAAGATTTTATCGGTTGCGGCATCGGTTGCAGCGTCAGGTGGTGGAAGAGGGAGATCACTAGTGCTATCAGGCTGTGGCAATGCGTCGGATTGTCCATCGGAAGAGGAATCAAAAGCAGCATCGGTTATAGTATCGGTTATAGTATCAGGGAGGGCAACGCCAGGTGCCACAATGGGTTTATCGCTTTTCCAGCTATTCTCGGCAGGTGTAACGTCGGTGCAGGCGCCTATACAAAGTACACTCAGGAAAAGCCAGGTTTTTTTCATGATTTACCTCTTCGCTACACGCGTTAAACCAAGATCACCACAGTTTAAAGTCGCGAATAACCGCCATGTGTTGCATCTCTTTGGCATTGGAATCATTATATTGTACAGGAGCAACAGCGGAAAGCGGTTTAAATTTGCGGCTGTCAAAGACCAGGCCGCTCTCATGGGCAGTGTCACCAACAATGGCGGCTGTTTCTTTGGCATGGAGATCTTTATCTACATAAATACCGTCGTAGGTTTTATCGCGATTGCGGTTGGTATCTTCGTTGCCGGCTTGATCATCGGGAAATTCGCCTTTTATAGTCACCACATCGCTGAGGTAATCGTAGACATGTTCGTTTCTGGAAGAGGTGTTAAAATCACCACCGATAGCTATATAAACATCTTTAGGAACGTTTTTCTTAATATATTCAACTAGTTCTTCTGCTTCTATTGCTCTTTGGGCTTTGTCGGTCAATAGGTGTACCGAGACGGCCCAGAGGTCTTTGTCGCCGGGGATATCAATGCGCGCCCACTCATATTGGCGGTTTTGATAACTCTCTTGAATCCATTGGCCGGATTCTTTAATGGGGTAGCGGCTGATTATGCCATTGGGAATAGCGCCGGTGCCGCGGTGAAAAGAGAACTCGGGGCCAAAGGTGTTTTTGACAAAATCAGTAATATTTTCAAAGGAAAATTCGCTATCTAAATCCTGGCGGTAATTAAATTCCTGAATCATTACGATGTCGGGTTTTAAGCCTTTAAAAATACGGATGCCCGGCCCTTGGTAGGTTTGCTGGCCGCCACTTGTAATATTGGCACTCATAAGGCGCATGATGGCGGTTTTTTGTTTGGTGCAAGTGCCGCTGCCGTTGTCTTCATAGCCCGGTTCGCAAGAACAAACATAGCCGCCGTAAGTAGAGTTACAAATTGTTTTGTTGCCAGCTGTGCAAGGGTTGGGATTGCAGGGGTTTTCACATTTGTTTGGAGTGCCTAACCCACCGCAAACATAGGGTAAATAACAAGAACCGCAATTTATGGTGTTGCCGCAATCGTCAACTATGTCGTCACAACGGGCGCCGACACTAAGGCAGGTAACTGTTGGAGTGCAATTGGGATTGGGAGCCGGCGGCTCATCAATATCAATATCAATATCGCTTATGGTATCGGAGGGCAAATCAGGCTCGGGCGGATTAATAAACAAACCGCAACCGGAGACTAAAAAGGACAAGCTAAATATCAGAAACCGGCCGGCGTTTTCCAACATGAGCACCCCCCACCGTTTTCACTATAAGCAAATTAGAACTTTATTGCAGCAAAAAAATTAGAAATGTGAAATTAATTTTGCTTAAGACTTTGTTCCATAAGTTGCCGCAAAACCCGCTCGCGGATTTCCGGAGGGAGCTTTTGTAACTCATCGTAATTAGGGCCGTTTGTTTGAAATGATTCCGGGCGCCTGAACATGGCTTTGCCGCTATTGAAGCGCTTTAGATTATGAGCGTCCAGGCCATAAGTGCCGGGATAATCGCTACTTACGGTAATGTATAGATTATTGTCGTCTTTATCGCCTATGGTTACGCGGTGCAGGCCGTTTTTGTCTTCTATCTCCATAAAACGGCTGTTTTTGCTGATGCCCAAAGTGCCGCTCGGCCCCAAATAGCGGCTGGCTCTTAAAGCGGCCAAAGTTTTGACGGCAATTTGGGCGCTTTTTAGGTCAAAATCGCTATCGCTATTACCATCGGCCGGGGTGAAATTACCGGCGCCGTCGCTTATAAGTTCCGCCGGCTCTTCACCGCCGAAGCGCACCCTTTTTATCGAGGGAATATCCACATTAAAAAGGGTGAGATCGCGCAGCAGCGGGAGGGGCTTTTTTATTTGTTCGAGAGCGGCCTGAGGCAAAAGATAGATATCATCCTGACCTTCCACCAGAGCTTTATATTGTCCTTTGTCGTTTTGAGTGCCGATGAAGAGATTTTTAACTTTTTGGCCGAAAGATATGGCAAATGAAGCGCTGACCTCGCCGATGCTGGCGCTTTCTTCATCAATAAAATCAGCAGCTTTTAAAAGAGCTAGGCTGCGCATAAAGGCAGCGGCCCGCTGCTTATCCAGGCGGTAATTGGCATCCAAATCAGCGGCTTTTATATTAAAGGAGGAGCCATCGCGCGTAAGGGTATAAGAGGAGCCGTCAAAGCTGGCTATGACTTTGGTTATCTCCTCCGGATTATTAGAGAAAATGTGCTTTTCGCGCCAGGATAGCTCATCGAGAGCCAGTTCATGGAGCGGCGCTTTTATACCGCGAAAGACCTCTTTGTGGCCCGGCAGACGAATAAAAACGGTGCCGTCTTTGCCCCGCTTGCCAAATATGAGCTTAAATTGCTCGGTGCCGCCGCTTAAAAGAGTCACCGCTATGCCCTGGGTATCGCTGATTTCATAAACTTCGTGGCGGGCCGGCGAATCGGTGGTGAGCTCTCCGAATTTGGTTTCGCTAAGGGCATTTATAAGGCGCAAAATTTTTCCGCTGTCGGCTACTTTATCGAGCCCTTTAGAGCTTTTTAAATACCAGCCGGCCGTTCTTTGCTCCAAATTTATGTGGCGATCGCCTTTAGTGATATTTATGCTGTTTATGGCTCCCGGTTCAAATATCGGCATTTCGGCCAAAGTGATGCCGCGCTCGGCTTCCAGCGATTGCCTCCAAATGACAGCCAAGAGCAAAATGCCGGTAATTGCTAAGATAATTGCCAAACTTTTTTTCATTTTGCGTCCCAAAGCAGTTTACCTCCCAGGCATAAGTTTCCGGCGTTTCTTTTCGCGCTTTTGCCAAATAATAAGGCCCAGTAAAATGAGCAGTGCCGGCCCGCCAAAGATATTACCATATTTGATAATATTGCGCTTTAAGCTCCCGATGTCTTCATTTAGAAGAGCAAAGGAGAGGCCGCGCCCGCGCATGGCCAAAAGTTCATCGTCGCCCATGAGCCAGTCAAAGGTGTTCAGTACCAGGGCGGCGCCTGATTCTTGCAATAGATCGTCTTGCACAAAATAGCTATTACCAAAAAGAGCCAGGCGGCCGGCGCCTTTTTGCGGGCCGTAAAATGAGCTAAACTCGCCGCTAATGGCCATGGCCAGCGGAATGGGTTCATGGGTGAAATTTATCTGCCTTTGACCCCAGTCCTGCACGGGGCTTAAATTGAGCTCGGCGCCGGTCTCTTTCCAGGCCTCGGCGCTGCTTTGAGCAATAACTTCGCCTTTGATATTCTGGCCAGTAAGTTTTAAGGGACTGGTAAAAGCCATGGCAATGGGCCCGAGACCGGCCGAGATGGGATTTTCCGGATAGCGCAGCAAAAGCGGCATAAAGTAGTATTTAACCGGCTGATTTATAATCAAAAAGCCTTGCCTTTTCTGGACGCCGATACTGGCGCCCTGGGCATCGCCAACCAGGCCTTTTTCGATGGTGAGGCCGTAGTTGGCAAGAAGCGCAGTAAGGCCGTGATTGATCGGAGTGGCGCTGAAATCTTCCATATTTACATCAAAGCTGTCGAGCATAAAGGCAACGCCCTTGCCGGCGAGAATAAAGCTGTCAATGGCTTTAAGCTCCTTTTCGCTAAGAGTGTTTTTCGGCCCGATAACGGCAAGCAGGGCAATATCAGCGGGAATTTTTTCTTCTTTGGTAAGATCGATCTCGCTGAGCTCATATTGCGCCGAGAGCAAAGTAGCGAGTTTTTCGAGCCCATCCTTAGCGCTCGGCCCGTTATGGCCGTCTAAAAAGGCTACTTTCGGCGCCTCTTTGCGGGCCATTTTGCGAATTAAGGAGGTGATATTATATTCCAATTTGCCCACATCCTGCACCACCGGCAGAATTTCGCGCTCCTCGCCGTAAATGAGCTCCAGCCCCATATAAACGCGGCGTTCTTCTACTTTGTCGTCTTCGTTTACTCTAATCACCACCGGCGGAATGCCCTTGGTTTGTAATTCCTGTTCGATTTTGCTTAGCGGGCGCAACGGCCGGCCAAAAATATCACGCCCACCGTCTTCCTCTTTGGTCTCGCCGTCTTCCACTTTCATCGGGTCGATAAACTGGTAGCGCACTTTCCCCTTGGAAATGGCATAGTATTCATCGAGCAAATCCTTGGTATAGGTAGCGACTATACTATAGGGCGGCGGCAGTTCGGCTGTAAAATAGGCTTTTATGGTCAGCGGATCTTCCAGGCGCTCTACCACTGCCTGGCTGGCCGCCGAGGGCGTATAGCGCTTATCAAAAGTCAAATCGAGGCGGCCGGAAAAACTGGCTGCTAAAATATTTACTAAAATAACTATAATAACCACCGCCAGAGCGCTGATTTTGTTTTGCCACCCGGCCATTAGTTATTCCTCCTTGCTTTAAGTGTGAGTACCCCCAGGTAGAGGGCCAAAAAGGCTATAGAGAGATAATAAATAATATCTTTGGTATCTATAATGCCTCTGGTAAAGTTCTCAAAATGGGTGGTTAAAGAAATATATGCCAAAAATGAGCCTAGGCTTTCGGGCAAAAAGAAGGTAAAAGCGCCGACCAAATAAAGGGTAAAACCCAGCGCGAGGGCCAGAATAAGAGCACTTATCTGATTTTTGGCCAGCGCCGAAGCCAAAATGCCGATGGCCGCCAGAGCGAGAATGAGAGCCAGTGTGCCGACGTAGCCGCTTAATACCGGCCCAAAATCAATAACGCCGATAGTGGCCACCGAGAGGGCATAAGGCACAGTAAAGAAGAGCCCGCAGATTAAAAGCGCGCAGGCCGATAAATACTTGCCCAAAATTATATCTCTATCTTTTAGCGGCATGGTGGCGATGAGCTCAAAGGTGCCGCTTTTGCGCTCTTCAGCCAAAAGGCGCATGGTAACGGCCGGCGAAAAGATAACCAGCATGAGAGGCATTAGAGCAAAAAAGTTGCGGAGCGAGGCTTCGCCGATGAGAAAAAAGCTGCTGAAAAAAAGCCAGCCGGTGGTGAGCAGAAAAACGGTGAGGACGATATAAGCCACCGGTGAATGGAAAAAACCGCGAAATTCTTTGGTGGCTATAGTTATAATATTATTCATGATTTTCCTCTTTGCTCGCTTTTTCGTCCAAAGTGAGATGGCGGAAGGTTTCTTCCAAAGAGAGCTGCTTTAAGGAGAGATGCATCAGGTATAAATCATTTTCTATGAGCGCTTTTAAAAGATAAGGACGCACATCCTGGCTGCTGTGCACCATAAAATAGCTGGTATTATCTTCATCGCGCAGCGGTGTAACTTTCAAAATGCCGTTTAGAGATTGCAAAACTTTCAGGGCTTTTTCTTTATCCGGCAGAGAACCGCCAGCGGCGCTCAAAGCAATTAAAAGACCGCTGCTGCCTTGTGCTTCGATGAGGTTTTCCGGCGTATCATCGGCTACCAGAATGCCTTTATTAATAATTATCACCCGATTGCAGGTGGCCTCCACCTCAGGCAGAATATGGGTGGAGAGAATAATGGTCTTTTCCTCGCCCAGTTTGCGGATAAGAGCTCTTATATCCACAATTTGGTTGGGGTCCAGCCCCGATGTCGGCTCATCGAGAATCAAAATGGGCGGATCATGAATAATGGCCTGGGCAAGCCCCACCCGCTGACGATAACCTTTGGAGAGAGTGCCGATATCCTTGCCCAAAACGCCTTCAATGCCGCAAACTTTGATAACTGTTTCTTTGCGCTTTTGGGCTTTGGGGCCGGAAAGATGGCGCAGGCGGGCGGCAAAATCCAAAAATTCATCCACCATCATTTCATCATAAAGCGGAGCATTTTCCGGTAAATAACCTATTAAGGCTTTGGTGGCGGTGCTCTCGCCCGTTACCTCCTGGCCATTCACCAAAACGCGCCCGGCCGAAGGAGCCAAAAAGCCGGTGATAAGTTTCATAGTGGTGGTTTTCCCGGCGCCGTTGGGCCCCAAAAAGCCCACTATTTCTCCGCGCTTTACTTTGAAAGAGACATCTTTAAGAGCGGTAAAAGAGCCGTATTTTTTTGAGCAATTTTCCACCGCTATCATTTCTTCGCTCACAATATTTACCTCCAGTTCGCCTGTTTTTCGCTAAAAAACTGGCGACATTCCATAACAAGTGAGCCGGAAAAATTATTTCATAAAGAAAAAAGATAAATTCGCTTGCCTTATCTCCGTCTTTTTAGTATTCCCCTAAAATGGTTTATCGGGAAAAGGACCCGATATGATTCAGAGCGGCACATTAGTCGGAGGTATGGCATAATGAACTCACATATGGTGATGTTCGAGGAAGAGTTCAAGCAAATTACCGTCGTCTGTGAGCGGTTGACAAAAGAGGCCAATGCCAAAGTAGTCTTTTTGGTTGATAAAAACGGCCAACTTATTGCCAGCGCCGGCGAGACGGACAATCTTGATACTACTTCGCTCGCGTCTTTAACTGCTGGAAACATTGCGGCCACCGGTGGCCTCGCCAAATTACTCGGCGAAAAAGAATTCAGTATTCTTTTCCATGAAGGCGAGAAGGATAATTTACACATTTCCATTGTCGCCTCGCGGGTGATTTTGGTGGTCATTTTTGATGATCGTTCCAGTCTGGGCCTCGTGCGTCTCAGAGTCAAAAAAGCCAGTGAAGAATTGGCCAGAATATTTGACTCGCTCTCCCAAAAGGTTGAAGATCCGTCCAATGGCACACCTTTTGCCGAGATTACCGATGACGATATCGATAGCTTATTTAGTGAATAACCAGCGGAAAATAGGACTCTAGTACTATGTCGTTTATCAACTATAGCTCCAGAGAAATTAACTGCAAAATTGTTTACTACGGGCCGGGTCTTTGCGGCAAAACCACAA
>JAEEML010000096.1 GCA_016283195.1 Deltaproteobacteria bacterium
AATGGGTGTCCTACGGTAATTTCACCAACGAAAGCACAAAAAACAGCGTTTTCTTGTTCTTGAATGGTTATAACGATAATATAATTTACACTTGTAACCAATGGGACTACTGTGATTCTGTTTCTGTAGAAGTCGTGCAGAGTGCAATTGCCTCGAATATGTCAGAAGACGAAAAACAGAAATGGATTAATGTCCTTTGCAACTATGGCGATTACCAGCGCGCTAGTGGCTACGCCGACGGCATCGCCTTTGAAGTCAAAGTGAGTTTGCAGAGTGGCGAAGAGCCGAAGACATTTGTCGCTAGTGCCAAGAGAGATGATTGGCACGAACCTACTTCTGAAGATTCTAACTTGCACAATTAAAAAGGCGCAACCTAAAATCTCAAATTTCGCCACCCGTTTTTAGAGTTCCATTTAAGCCGCTACTATAAACGCATCATAATATTATAAAAAGCGTTTTTTTTCATCCGGGATTATAATGGCACCCACTTTACTTAAGGCAGCGCACGGAGATCATTAAATTTTTGTCGCAGCTCGTTATTTCCGCTCCGGCAGTATTTATTTTGTAACAATATGCGGCGCCTTCATTATTCTCATCAGGAGAGTAAGACCAGAAATAGGTAAATTGCCCGAATACGCTATAGGTTCCGTTGGCTTCACAAGAGCCGGCCGGCAGAGCTGAAAAGCCATAAATATCGCTACCGCCCCAGCTGGTGGCGGCCAGTTTGTCAAAAGAGTCACTGCAGGTGCGGTTACAAATTTCATTTTCCAGCACTAGCCAATCTCTTTTTAGCGGCAGATGCCAGCCGTCAGGACAAAAATCAGCGGCGCTTGCTGTGTCAAAGTTATACAAAAGGCCATAAGTAAAGTCGTAATAATCTAAATTATTAACATGGCGATAAGCATTATTGGTAGCTAGGCGATAATTTTCGGCCATCCACGTTTGGGTGCCGATCTGCACCGTTTTATATTTATGCCCCGCCGCATCGGTAACAAAACCTTCACCTTTGTTTAAAATTACACATTCCTTTTTATCGTTACAGTATCCGGTGCCGCACTGGGCATCAATACTACAGTTACTACCGGCAATATCGGTGTTGCTATCGGTATTGCTATCAAGAGTGTCTGTATTGTGCTGGCATACTTTGGCCAGGCAAGTGCTCTTTTTGGGGCAATCTTTATCACTCTCACAAAGCGGCGCACATTCGCCATTAGCAAAATAAGAACTATTAATGCACTTATAACCGGCCAGACATTTGTAATTGACATCGCAAGGATAGAACCCCGAACGGCCATCATCAAAATTTAAGCAGCCGGAAATTATTAAAAGCGGTAAAAAAGTGCTTAAAAGTGCTAAGTTTATGGCTTTCATCTTTTTCTCCTACCATTGGCCGCCGATTAAGAACATGGCTGTTTGTTCATCTATGGTCGGGGCAAAAGTAACAAACTTATTTTTATTATTTTTTTTGCTCTTGTGATATTTGGCGCCTAAAACTGCGGCTGTAATCACCGCTGCCCCGGCTATGCCAAATGAGACATAGCTGCCAATTTCCATAGCGCGCCCTTTTTGGGCCACATCAGCCAATTCCAGCTGGGATGGCACATCCTTTAGCTCAAGGGTTCCCTTTCTAACAGAGTCGATATTCCCGGACATACGCTGGTTTGTTCGCGCTTTACCGGCTGCCAAGGCCATAAGTACCGCGCCGCTGATAATTCCGCCGCCGCCGCCGGCTACACCGGTTGCAACAGCTCCTATGAGATAGCGCTTATTACCAGTTTGGGGCTTTGGAGCGCTTTTAGTTTTAGCTTTTCCCTCTTTTTCTTCTGCTGCTTTTTTTCCTTTAGGGGGAATGGGGGCGGCTTTTTCCTGATTTGGCGCTGCTATATCGGTTTTAGCTACTGCCGGTGGTTCGGCCCTTTCTGCTTCTAGGGCATCTTTTATGCAGCGCACTGCCAAATAGCTCTCCATCTTGCCGCTATTTACGGTGACATTACTAATATTCACATAGAGACCATAGGCCTGATTTTTGCCGCGCTCGCTAGCGGACCAGAAGTAGGCCTCGGTATCAAAAAAAGCACAGCCGTCTTTATCGCAGCTACCGGCCGGGAGGGCAGAAAAGCCGGAAAGATCTTTGCCTTTTTCCCACCTCTTGTGCCTTAGGTTATCGGAACCTTTTTCGCCTTTGCCCACTTGGATTAGCAGGCGGTCGAAATCCACTTTGCTCGGCAAGTGCCACCCGGCCGGGCAGACTTTTTGCGCCGCGCTCCAATTATATAATATGCCGTATTCATTCGGTTTATTGGTGGCTTTATAATCTATGTCATCGCTGATGTATTTCATGTTTTCGGCCAGCCAAATCCGGCCGCCGATTTGGGCTGTTCTATAGGTATTGCCATCTCGCGGGTCATTAAAGGTGGACTGTTTATTGCTCCCGGCGGTATCTTTTACGCAGCGCACGGAAAGAGCATCGGTTATTTGATTATGGCAATGTTGAGCCGAAACTTTGTCATAATTTAAAAACATGGCATAGGCATTAGCTCCTTCGGCATCGCATTCTGTTGCCGACCAGAAATAGGCGCTCTGGCCAAATTCAAAATAGCTGCCTTGGCTATAAGTGCCGGCCGGCAGAGCGGAAAAGCCGGAACCGTTTTGGCCCTCTTTAAAGGCGCTGTCTCTAAGCGCAGCTGAGCCTTCCGCTCCTTCGCCCACCTGGATTAAAAGGCGCCCCAGTTCCACTCTGCTGGGCAGATGCCAGCCAATGGGACAGACTTTTTGCGCATCGGCCCAGCTGTAGAGGCAGCCATAATTCTTTACTGAGCTGCCATGCTTGCTGTCGGTCTTGCAACTAATTTCATCGGCAATGTATTTCATATTTTCGGCCATCCAGGTTTCTCGGCCGATTTTGACTGTTTTATAAGTCGTGCCGTCACGGTCATCGGTGAATGAGCCCTGCTCTTGGCCAAAAGCAGGAAAAGTGAAAAATAAAGCCAGAGAAAAAAGCGCTATTTTAAGCGGACGGCCTTTCATAAAAACTCCTCTTTTATTAATAAACTTGTGCGGCTTTGCAAAGTAAAACAGGCAAAACTGTGCGAAATTATATGATAAATTATGAATTTTAGATTGCTTGAAATTTAAGTATGTGTTAAAATTGAATAAAGCGACTGAACTGAACTGAACTGAACTGAACTGCATATACATACCCTTATAAGCCAAACAAAAGCTTAAAAAAAAATAGCATAGTTATATATAAGGAGCAAGAGGAAAAGCGGGCAGGCGTCCTGGGGGCTTTATTGTATAATTGTAGTGATTTTAAAGGTTAGCCTTTTTTCTTCTCTTTGAGAGCTTTTAGAACCTTCTCGGCGGTGAAGGGAGTAGAGCGGATGCGCACGCCGATGGCATCGTAAATGGCATTAGCAATAGCCGGGCAAGCGCCGTTGATGCCGATTTCGGAGACCGATTTGGCCCCATACGGCCCGGATTCTTCATAAGTCGGCACCATGATGGTGGTCATTTTGGGCATATCGGCGGTGGAGAAGATTTTGTAATTATCAAAACCATCGTTTACCATGCGGCCGTTTTTATCAAAGAGGTATTCCTCGGTAAGGGCATAAGACATACCGTTCATCACGGCGCCTTCCACCTGGCCCTCAGCCAGTGTGGGGTTAATGGCTGTGCCGCAATCGGTGGCCGCCACATAGTGCAACACTTTTACTTCGCCGGTTTCGGTATCTACTTCCACCTCGGCAAAGTGGGCAGCAAAGGGGGGCGGGCTCTTGTGGGAGATGGCCGAAGCGATAGTGCCGATTTGGTGCTGATTATTGCTGTAAAGAGCATTGTTGCAAATATCGCTATAAGTTTTAAAGCGGCTCTCATCATCCCGCACAAAGGCTTTGGAATCTTCCAGCTCAATGTCATCTATAGAGACGCCCAGCATTTCGGCGGCTACCTCTTTAATCTGGCGGGCTACCTCAGTAGCGGCGCGGCGGGAAGCTTCGCCGGAGAGATAAGTGGTGGAAGAAGCATAAGCGCCAACATCAAAAGGCGTCATATCGGTATCGGAAGAATAAACAATAATATCCTCGGCTTTGCAGCAGAGGGCTTCGGCCGCTGTCTGGGCCAGCATGGTATCGGATCCGGTGCCGAGGTCGGTAGCGCCGGCCAAAAGGTTAAAGGAGCCGTCTTCGTTCATCTTGATGGAAACAGAGGCCATATCCACTTCGGGAATTGATGAGCCCTGCATGAGGGCAGCCATACCGACGCCGCGCACTTTGGTGCCATTGGTAATGTGCTTGCGCCAGATATCTTTCCAGCCGATGGCCTCGGCTCCCTGACGGATGCAGCGCTCCAGGCCGTTGGAAGTAACTTTTTGCTCCACACCGGCTTTGCCTTCGCCGAGAGCGGCAAAGACCGGCGAGCCTTCGTTTTCTCTGATGGCATTTTTAAGACGGAACTCAATGGGATCCATGTTTAAAATTTCGGCCAGCTCGTCCATTTGCATTTCCTGAGCAAAGCTGGACTGGGTGGCGCCGTAGCCGCGGTAAGCGCCGGCAACGGGCATATTGGTATAAACGGTCTCGCAGTGGAATTCCACGGCATCGGCTCTATAGAGCGGCAGCACCTTGGAGCCGCAGTTCATGGCCACAGTGAGCGCATGGGAGCCATAAGCACCGGTATTGGAAAGAACTTCCATCTTGGTGGCAGTGAGGCTGCCATCGGGGCGGGCGCCATTGCTCATCTTAACAATTTGCGGGTGGCGGGTGCGGGAGATAAATTCCTCAGCGCGGGTAAGCTCCATTAAAACCGGCTGTTTGCAGGCGAGAACCAAAGCGCCGACCAAGGGCTCATAGAGCACCTCCTGCTTGGTGCCAAAGCCGCCGCCAACGCGGGCTTTAATAATGCGGATTTGCTTCACGGGAATGCCCAGAGCGCGGGCGGTGATGCGCCGGGCGTGGAAGGGCACCTGGGTAGAAGTGACAATCACCAGGCGGCCCCGTTCATCCAGGTAGCCCATGGAAACATGGGGCTCAATGGGGCAGTGCTGGCCGTAGTGGGTCTCGTATTCGTGAGAAATCATAACCGGTGATTCGGCGAGGAGTTTATCCACTTCGCCCATGGTGGCACCGGCTTCGGAGGCCACATTTTGTTCCGGCTTAAAGCCGATGGGGAAGAGCTCGTGGGCCTCCGGTTCGTCATGAATAACGGGGCCGCCTTTGGCTTTTCTTATATCGAGCACGGCCGGGAGCACATCATACTCAACTTTGATGGCTTTAATGGCTTCTTTGGCAATAGCGGCGTTATCAGCGGCGACGGCAGCCACCCAGTCGCCAACATAGCGCATTTTTTTATCGAGAATAAAGGTGTCATATGGTGAAGGCTCCGGGTAACCCTGGCCGCCGGTGGTATAGACATTTCTCGGCACATTTTTATAAGTGAGCACCGCATGAACACCAGGCATGGCTTCTGCTTCGCTGGTGTCGATAGAAGTAATAATGGCGTGGGCGTGCGGGCTATGCAAAATAGCGCCCACTAGGGGAGCCTTAGGCATAGGCCAGTCGGCCACATAGACAGCTTGCCCGGCGGCCATGGAAAGGCCGTCGATTTTGTTCACGGAAGTTCCTACCACTTTGAAATTTCGATCCATGCGCATACTCCTACAGGATGGTTTTTAAAACAAACCTCCTTATCTTTAGCCGAATAAGAAAGAAATTGGTAGGGCAATTTTGTCTATATTTGCAGATTTTGTAATGTGTCATTATGTACCCTCAAATTGTTGGTAATTGACAACCGCCCGCCGGGCGCGGCATAATACGCCCGCCTGTTATGGGCGTTAACTGTTTTTAAGGAGGAAACATGAAAAAGAATTTATTTGGTACGATGGCTCTCAGCCTGCTTTTGGCCGGCGGTGCTGCTTTGTCTCTCAATTCGTGTAAAAACGACGAAGAAGAGGAAGAGGGAAAAAAAGAGTGCACCTCTAAATTTGATTGCGACCCCGGCTTTATTTGCAACGATAAAGGCAAATGCGAAGCCATGAGCGGCTGCGATCCTACCGATGAGAATGCTTGCAAAGCCGGTGAGATTTGTACTGATTTAGGTGAATGTGTAGCTTGCGGCAAGTTGGCCAAAAAGTGCGAAATTATCGGTATGACCGGCCAAGTCGGTTCGGCTCTCACTGTTGCTGTCGGCAGCAAAACCAATTTGGAAGCCGTAGCTCTTGATGAAAGCGGCGCCCCTATTTACTGCGCCACCTTTGAATTTTCCGGCGGTTCCGTTAGCGGTAGCGAATACACCGCTGCTGCCGGGGACAGCAAAATTACCGCCAAAGTTTCCGGCTCTGATGTCCAGTGCGAACTTAGTGTAAAAGTTTTGGATGCTTCTGCCGCCGAATCCGTGCAGGTATTTGTCTATGATGATGCCACAGGCCAGGGTGTTGCCGGGGCCAAAGTGGTTGTTGATGCCGATAGCGATTATATCGAAACCGATGCCAGCGGTATTGCTGCGGTTACAGTTAAGGCTGCTGCTGCCACCACATTTACCGTTACCGCTTTCAAAGCCGATTACAATTACACCACCATAGCCGATGTACCGGTGGCTACCAAGAGCGTGGCTGTGCCCGTTGGTCATCGTCCTTTAAAAAGCGAACTGGCCGGCGGTTCCAAAGGCAAATTCAGCTTTGATGAATTTGCTAAATCTTTCCTGGGCGGTACTCACCAAGACTTTAAAGCCGCTTTTGTTACCAATACCATCCCGCTTTCCAGTGTTTTCACTTTTGATTTAGATAACTTCCTCGGTAGCATGACCAGCGGTTGCAGTATTGGTAAAGATGGTTGCTACAGCTTAGCCGATATAATCCCCGATAGCATAATGAGCCTTATTCCCAAAGATGCTAACGGTAATAGTATGGTTCCCGAGGCTATTCCATTGCCCGGCGGAGCTGTTGTAGGTGCTAAAAAGAGCGATATGAAAGCCACTTACACAGCACCCGCTATTCCCGGCCAGCGTATTCCTTGGGCTTTAGGTCTTGAAATTGCGCTTAACGATGTTATCGGTATTGTACCGATGTTTACTTCCAAAACCATTGATGTGCCGACGATTTTCGACGCCGTTTTGCCGCTTTTCAGCAAATTCGGTACTGCCGTCGGTGTGCCGGCCGCTATGCCTGCCGGTGGTGCTTTGGCCAGCCAAGACCTCTCTTTAAGCGAAAAATTCCGCATTTACCGCGAGCTCAAAGTTGACAGTTTACCGGCCGATGCTGAATCAAAGGCTCAAATGGACGCTATCGGTATTCTGCGCCTTGTCAACGCCAGAGGTTACGGCGCTATGCTCACCGGTCTCACTCTTTCGGCCGATATCGACGGCAACGGCAAAATTGATGCCGCTACTGTTTGTAAAAATGAAAAAGACAAAAAAGAATGCCCCAAAGATGTCAGCGGCAAAGTGCCGGAAGGCAGTGTCGGTATTCTTTACGCTCCGGCGCAAAAGTCCATTAAAAATGCCGATGACAAAACCATTGTTGTTGCTGCCCCCATCGGTAAGCAACTCATGAACGCCGAGAAATTACCGAGTGCCAATGAATACGGCGCTATTCGTCTTACCGCGAATGTTATAAAAGGTGCTCCAAAAACCGGTGATTCTATTAAAGCCAGTGATTTTATCGGCCTGCCTACTATCGATGCTTCTGCTCCCAGGACTGTTAAAGATTATGCCTTTGAAAATGCTCAGGGCGCTGATATGAATCTTCTGCTTTACAGCGCTTTTAACGATGACAATGATTTCTCCAGTCGCTGGGTGGTCTATTCCAAGAGCGGCAGCATCAATCTGCCGAAAGTCCCGGATGGCATGGGTGACCCCAGAGTGCAAAACAGCTCCAAATATGACGACCCGGAAGTTGTCGTCCACCTCTCGCTCAAACTCGACGGCGTTACTTATGAAAACCTGGTGGCCAATAACGGTAACAACGTAGAAAGAGCTCTGGAACAAATGAGCAAATTCTCCATTATGGTGCCTTATTACCCCTCTATCGGTAATAACGATAACGACAATAACTAAATTTCCCCGCTCCTAAGGCCCTCTTTTGCTTTTTCTCGCAAAATAAAAGCTAATTTTTTGACAGCTTCGTTAAGCTCATCGCGGCTACCGTTATTTTGAATAATATAATTGCTCTGAGCTACCCGGTATTCATCGCTATTTTGGACTAAGAGGCGCTTTTCGGCTTCTTCCCGGCTTAAATTATTGCGCTCCATGAGCCGCAAAAGCCGCACTTTAGGCGGAGCGGTGACGGTTATCACGGCATCGAGACTTTTATTAAGGCCGCTCTCAAAAAGCAGTGTGGCCTCAATAATGGCTAAATTGCTTGTCTCGGCTTTTAGGTGCTCTATGAGTGCTCTGGCAATTAAAGGGTGGGTTATCTCATTTAAACGCGGCAAAAGGCGCGGATCACCAAAGACTTTTTTACTTAGAAGCGAGCGGCTTACGCTCCCCCCGGCCATTATTTCCGTGCCGAAGGTTTTAACCAGGTTTTCCGCCAGCTCCCGGCTGCTTTGCAGAAGATCGTGATAGATGAGGTCGGTATCGAAAAGCGGCAGGCCGAGAGCGGCAAAATAGCTGCCGGCCAGTGACTTTCCGCTGGCAATTCCGCCAGTCAGGCCGATAAGCAATTTATTTGGAAAAATATCTTTTAAATTCCAGTTCATCACATTACTCTCTTTTCGGCACAAAAGTTGCCGCTATTTTCTTAATTATAATAGCGCAAAAAGCGCCGGGGAACAAAATGGCGGAAGCAATAGAAGAGGAAAATATCGCTTGTCTGCAGCAAACAATAGATAAACTGCGCCCGCTCTGCCGTAGCCAAAAATTAAAAAAGCGCCTTCTGGAAGTGGAAAACGGCCTTCTGGCCGGAATTATGCCGGCCGAGGAGGCGCTTAAAGCTATTCAGGAAATAAAAGCCGGCCTTTCCGTGGGGGAGAGCGGAGCTAAAAACGAAAACCGCGCCCGTGAGCCGCTGGGGGCCTTAAACAGGCCGCTTTACCTAAGTAACACCGCGGCTAAGGGCAAGAATAATATTCTCTCCAAAACTGCGCCGCCGCGCCTTAATAGCAATAATCTGGCTATTTTACTGGGGCGCATTGATAGTCAATTGGTGGAGCTGCTTATGAGCTCAAAACTTACAGCTTCAGCGCGCCTTAAGCTCTTGTTATTGGGAGAACTGCGCTATGAGCTGGATAATCCGCGTCACCTGCACGGTGGCGAGGAGCTTTTGCAAGAGCTTTTAAATGAAAACCTTGCCGAATATGAGCGTCTTGTTGAAGCGATTAAAGATATAACTGCTGGTAAAAACGAGATAATTCGTCAAGCCATCGTACTTCTGAGGCGCGAGGCTCTTATAACTAGTTCGCCGGAAATTAATCAAAAGCTTGCGCGTCTTAATGAATTAAAAGAAAAAAAAGAAGGCGTTTCGGAAGAAGAAACCTGGTGCGAGGAGGTGTTTAACTGCCTCCAGCCGGTAAAAGAGGCACTCTTTGGCCAGGAAAATCGCCCGTTTTTATTGCGGGCGCTCGATATGTAGAGCCAATTTTTTTGAGTCTATGAGCGCGTTTTAGAGATTTTTAAAGGTGATATGTAAAAAAGTTAAAAAAGTTACTTGACATAAAAAACGCTTTCGACTAATAACGTCGCCGTGGGTGAGCTAGACAACGCTGGTGTAGCTCAACTGGCAGAGCAGCTGATTTGTAATCAGCAGGTTGCGGGTTCAAGTCCCATCACCAGCTCCATGATTAGGTAGATGGCGAAGCAAATGACTTCGCTTTCGGGTGGAGAGATTCCCGAGTGGCTAAAGGGAGCAGACTGTAAATCTGCCGTCTACGACTTCGAAGGTTCGAATCCTTCTCTCTCCACCAACTTTTTTAGAGCGGGAGTAGCGCAGTAGGTAGAGCATCAGCCTTCCAAGCTGAGGGTCGCGGGTTCGAAACACGTTTCCCGCTCCAATATGTTAGTAGCCCTTGTAGCTCAG
>JAEEML010000016.1 GCA_016283195.1 Deltaproteobacteria bacterium
GGGGGGGATTCTTAAAAGAAGAGGGCTCAGCGATATACATAGACGAGAGTTCAATGGCATTGGAAGCACGAATGGAACCGCCGGCCTCCGGATCTTCCTGAGCGGCAGTATCACAATTATTCATGCCGCCAAGGGCCACCAGCGGATCCAGCTCAATATCGACGGCAAGCAGTTTTTCCATAAGCTCATTTACCGGCAGCCCGCTTAAAATAAGCTTTTTGTCGCCGGGGGTTACCGAGATTTTTTCAATGCCGTTTTTTAACCCGGCGGCAATAATCTCCAAATCTTGGCCCTCAGCAAAGTTTAGAGTAATCGCATTTTCTCCCATTTCATAGCTTGTGGCCACCCCGGGAGCAATTCCGCTCTCGGTTTTGCTTAGCAATTTGTCGCCCATGGCAGAAAAAGGCAAAAGAGATAAAAGGATAAATACTAATGAAGCTTTATGTTGCATGACAGCCTCCCAAAAGCATTTTTATTTTAGCCAAGTAGCCAACTTGACCGCAAGTCTCTATTTTGTACTTTCAATTTATTTTCATTAAGGCTACTCTGGCCGGGCCGTCTGCCGGTCGGGAGGAACATAATGGATAACGGTGTAAGTGAAGAGTTCGGTAAATATGTCCTTTTAGAACAAATAGGCCAAGGTGGTATGGCCGAAGTCTTTTTGGCCAAACAGGTAGGTGTTGAAGGCTTTGAGAAGTTTGCCGTTATTAAACGCATCCGTCCCCAGTTCAGCCAGGACGCCAGCTTTGTGGAAATGTTCTTAAACGAAGCTAAACTGGCCGCTCGTTTAAGCCACAGCAATATTGTGCAAATATATGAGCTGGGAGCTATTGAGGACAGCTATTTTATCGCCATGGAATATATAGCCGGCCGCGATATGAGCGCCGTTATCCCCAAAGCCAGAGAGGCCGGCATTGATTTTCCCTTTGAATATGCCTTAAGAGTGGCCTCCAATGTCTGCGAAGGGCTCTATTATGCTCATAACCTCACCGATGCCAACTGGCAGCCGTTACATATTGTCCACCGCGATATTTCTCCGGAAAATATCCGCATCGGCTGGAATGGAGTGGTAAAAATTCTCGATTTTGGAATCGCCAAAGCAGCCACCCAGCTAAACGAAACCAGAGCCGGTGAGGTAAAAGGCAAACTGGGCTATATGTCGCCGGAACAGGTTTTGGGCAAACCGCTGGATAACCGCAGCGATATTTTTTCTCTCGGCGTCGTGCTCTACGAATGGATTACCGGCATCAGGCTCTTTGCCGGCGATAATGAGCTCTCCATTATGAAAAATATTGTTGACGGCCACATTTACCCGCCTTCGTATTTTAAAGACGATTTGCCAGAAGCGGTGGAAAATATTGTGATGAAGGCTCTGGAAAAAGACCGTGAAAAACGCTACCAGAGCGCCTTTGAAATGCAGCTGGATATTGAGAATTTCTTAGCTTCGCACGTTTTTACCCCCTCCAATATCCACCTTTCCAACTTTATCAATCAGCTTTTTAAAGAGGAGATTGAGGCCGAAAAAGAACGGCTTGCCGGCTATAATCAGCTGGTAGCCGAAAACGCAGAACCGCTCCCCGTAATAAGCACTCAGACCGGCACTGTTACCACCGGCAAAAAGATGGCCCTCGCCCAGAGCGGCAGTTTCGCTCAGGTTTCTTCGCCCACACAAAAGACCAACCTCTTTAATTCCGTCTCCGGAGTTATCCGCCAAAATCCGCAAGAGGGCGAGATGGACGTCATTGCTCATCTGGACAAAGAAACAGCCGCCCGTTTAAGAGCTCTCAGTGCCCGCACCGGTATCGCCATAGGCCCACTGGTAACCGATATGATAATGAATATAACGAGATATTTGCCGGAGGAATAACATGGCGAAAACTTACGGAAAAATCGGGCGAATAATTTTGGCCGAAAACGATAGCCAATTAAGCGAGGAACTATGCCGCACTTTTTTGCATCTCGCAAGTGATGTGGAGCGCTTTTCCGATGGCGACGATGCTCTAAGTTATGCCGAAAAATACCCGGCGGAACTGCTTTTGCTCTCTCTTAACTGCTGGAATAGCCTAAATGAGAGCATAAAAGCCATTAAAGCCGCCTCTTTTATAGATCCGGCGCATTTGGTAGTCTCCGCCAACAAAATGATGCCCAGCCACTTTAACCAGCTTAAAAAATTAAAAATTAAGCATATTTTTCCTTACCCGATAAATCCCATATACATATTCAGAATTGTCCATGAAGTTTACGGCATAATAAATCGCCGGCACCCGCGCATAAATTATGATTGCGAAGTATTTTGGGGGACAGACGGAGATTATGAGGCTGTTGGCCGCACACTTGATATATCACATGGCGGCATGCGCCTCCTCAGCGACAAAAAACTCTCACTCGGAGCCTCTTTTTATTGGGGCTTAAAGCTTGATGAAGAAAAAATCTTTCAGGGGCGCGGCGAAATTTTAAAGCAAGATACCGTAACTTATACCCCAAAAATCGCTTATGGTGTAGTTTTTAACGAACTCCCCCTACCTACTGCCGCCCTTTTGGAAGAAACCATAGAAGAGCAACTTAAAGCCGGCGTTTCCATGGCCGACATCAGCTTTTTGGAAGAAATTAAAGAGGCTTAACAATGGATGAGGGCGCACCGTTACACTTGCAAATAAGCGATGAAAAGTTGCTCTCCCTTTTGCAACTGCCGGAAAGCATGGTGCTTAAAGTTTTGAGTGAATCTATGCACATAGCACTCTCTTTAAGAGGCCATGAACTCTTCTTTACCCCTAATAAGGCCGGCCAGTATGAGCGTCTTTTTGAAACTTTAGAGCGCCTTGGCGAACTCTTAAACATGGGTGCCACTTTAGAAGAATACGATGTGCGCCAAGCCTATTTGGCCAGTGCCGAAAATACCAAGGAGGCAGCCTCGCCGGTTTATCAGGCTGTGACTTTAAGCGTGGGCAAAAAGAGCCTCCATGCCAAGTCTCCGGCCCAGGCGGCCTATATGGCTCTCTTAAAAAACCGCGACCTTATTTTTGCTATCGGGCCGGCCGGCACCGGCAAGACTTATTTGGCTGTGGCTATGGCTGTGGCCGCTTTTACTGCTCATAAATACGAGCGCATTATTTTAACCAGACCAGCCGTGGAAGCCGGCGAGCGCCTCGGTTTTTTGCCCGGTGATCTGGCCCAAAAAGTGGATCCTTATTTGCGCCCGCTTTATGACGCTCTGCGCGATATGCTGGAGAGCGACCAGCTGGAGCGTCTTTTTGAGCGCGGTCTCATTGAAGTGGCACCTCTAGCCTTTATGCGCGGGCGCACGCTCAACAAAGCTTTTATCATCCTGGACGAAGCACAAAACTGCACCCGCGAACAGATGAAGATGTTTTTAACCCGCCTGGGCCCGGCCTCACGAGCGGTGGTAACCGGCGATATTACCCAGATAGACCTGCCGCCACAGCAAAAAAGCGGCCTTCTGGAGGCTCTTGATATTTTGCCGGCTATTCCGGAAATAGCTTTTTGCCGCTTCAGCGAAAGCGATGTGGTGCGTCACCCGCTGGTGGCCAAAATTATCGCCGCCTATCAGCAAAAAGAGCAGAAAGCCGCCACCTGAAAGACAAAACAGGCATTATTCTTGACAATTAGCCGCTACCGTCGCAACTATAGCCGCCGGAGGTTGCTGGCTACTATGAGACGCTGCCCTAATTGCGGTTTTTACAATTTTACCGTCGCCGAGACTTGCGGGCGCTGTGAAACACCTTTTGTCGAAAGTTCCAATGTGCCTAAGGCCGAAACCGAGGCTAAAGCGCAGCATATCCCACCCAAAGCGGAAACTCTGCCTTTAAATCCTTATGACCGCGTGCTGGCCATAGCTGCCGAGCTTAAAACACTCCCTCCACTTGTGCCGGCCGAAGAAGGTAATATTGCAAACGAATTGCCACCTCAGGCAGAAGAAATTGCCGCCGAAGCACTTCCGGCCGAGGAGGAATCTCTTCTTTATAATGAAGTTTCAGGCACTGATAAAACCGCTGATTTAGCAGCAAACTCCCCGAATTCGGGCAAAAAGGAGCCGCAAGTAACCGTGAAACTGCCATCTTTTTTCCGCCGCATTACCGCCACCTTTGTCGATGGGCTTTTAATGGTTGCCGCTTTGGCCGTCACTATTCTTATCATTATCCCGAATGAAGCCCTTTTTGGAGACAGCGTAAGTAAATTTTACGGTCTCGATAAAGCCATAGATCTTTTCATCCACAGCGGAAACGACTTTCTTACCGCCCTCATGGTCACTGCTGTTTTAGCCATAGTTTATAACTGGCTTACGGTTTGCCTCTTTGGCAAAACACTGGGCCACAAACTTTTAGGCCTCAAAGTGGTGCGCAGCGATTCCGCCGGCCGAGTAGGCCCACTGCGCTCTCTTGTAAGAGCTATCGGCCTCGTGGGCGGAATGTTCTGCATTGGCATCGGTTTATACTGGCGCGTTTTTGATTCTCTGCGCCGCGATTTTGGCGATTTATTTGCCGGTTCCATGGTTGTAAAAAATATCTAGCACCTTCCCACAAATTTATGCGATAATTCCTTTGCTCGATGTTGAGTACCTGTGAGGGCTGTTATGAACTCTATAAGTACTGGTTTTAGTTCCGATTATAACTGGCAATCCATGATGAATAGCGAGCCGCTGCCTTTTGACGAAACTCCGCCGGCAGCTTTGGCGCCGCTTAATAAAGAGCTGACTTTGCCTCAGCCTGAAACTGCCGTTAAAACTCCTAAAGTGTCCCTTACCGGTAATTCGGCTCTTTTTAATACCGACTCTTTTACCGCCGCCGCTTTAAATAGTTCACCGGTTATTTTAAATAGCTCTATAGCCAGCGATGCTGTTGCCGCTCCGTCGGAGCCTGCTTATTCTGTCTCTTCTATGGCTACAGTAGAGCCTGTTTTAGATGTCTTTATCGCCGGCGATAAAAGCTCATCTCTTAGTACCACCTCATATAACAATACTGCCGCTTTTTCTTCTTTATATAGTTCTTCGACTTTTGGCTTAAACAGTTTAAAAAACAATAATCTTTTTAATGTAACCTCCTTGAGCAGTCCTCTTTCTCAAAGCAATCTTTCATTTAATAATTCTTTACTTAGCGGCACTACGACTAATCCTTTTAACCTTAATTTCGCTAACTCTTTAACTAGTTATTTTTCTCCTGCTCCTCTCTGGAGCTCATCCTTTTTAAATCTCGATTTAACGCTGGGATTATCTCTCTATACCCCGCTCTCTTTTAACTCTTTTTCTCTCTCTTCCACTGCGCCAGTCACCTTGGAAACAACCGAAGAAGTAGAAAAGAAGAGCCAGAGCCGCGAGCAAAAAGTCAGCCGGGAAACTTTTGTCCAACAACTTAAAGAGGCGGCAGTTGATAACGAGCTGGTGGCTCTCATTATCAAATCTTTTGAAAGCACCCAGCCTGGCAAGCAAGAAAGCTTTATTCATGAAATAACCACCACAGTCTTTACTAAAGAAATAACCGTAAGGCGTGAAAAAATCATGGATATTTGCCGCCGTTACAGCTTAAATTCTATCGTAAACAATATGGAAAAAGGCAAAGGCGCGGTAGTTGATGCCCGAGCGGTAATCAGCTTTTAGCCAAAAACCTCTAATATAGCCCTCCGCTCTTAAGCTCACTTAAACTAATTGATATAAGGAGATTCTATTTACCCCAACCGGGGAAGAGTTGCAAAAGACCATCAGCACAAAATTGAATAGACATAGAGGCGAGAAGCATACCCATAGTTCTCGTGACAATCTTGATACCAGTGGCTCCCAAAAAGTTGGAAATGGCCGTACCGGCTCGCAAAATAAGCCAAGAAGCCAGGCAAACAGCAAAGATAGAAACGCCAACAATAATGGTGTGGGTTAAATCAGGAGCATCACCAAAAGCCAGAATAACCGTGGTAATCATGGCCGGCCCGCTGAGGAGTGGTATGGCCAGCGGGGTAATGGAAATATCAGCTTTGGCATAACCTTCGTTTTCTTCGGCAGTGGAATTCTTGGAACTAGTTTCTTTGGCGTTTAACATATCAAACGAAAGGAGCAGTAGCACCAAACCGCCGGCCAGTTTAAAAGCCGCCAAGGTAAAACCAAAAAAGGTAAAAAGCCACATGCGCGTGGCGCCAAAAAAGGCCAGAACGATAAGAGCCACAATGCAGGCTCTTAAAATCATACGCCGGCGCTCTTCTTCGGTATTGTGGGGCGTCATGCCGATAACAATCGGGATAGCACCAACCGGATCCATAACTGCCAAGAAGCCGACAAACGTTTTCAAAAAGAGGAATAAAATAGCTGACATACAAAACTTCCTAAATAAAGAAGCGGAAGGCTGCCGTAAGTTCGCAATCCTTGGTATTGCGGGCATTTTGCCTGAAACCGATATCAAGAGCCCCAACCTGGAACAAAACACCGGCGCCAATGCTCCAACGATGAATATTGTCGTCTTCATCCCACATGTAACCGGCACGGATTGGCACTTTGCCCGCTATGGTATATTCGCCGCCAACGGAAAAGCGCAATTTGGTATCGCTCTTATCGTAAAAATTAGCTACAAAATCAAAGCCGACAGTAAAACTCTGGCCCTGATAACCGATACCGGCACCCAGCATAATAGGCAGATATTCATCACCGTCGCCAACATCAATAAGGTTATAACCTATAAGACCGATTCTAAAGCCGCCAATGGGGTTAAACATCAGGCCAACGTCGCCGGTAAAGTGGTGGAAATCAAGGAGTTTTCCGCCTCCGCACATATATTTTAAAGTAATTCCCAAAGAGAGCATTCTAAAGAGCTGGTAAGCAGCGGCAATATAGGCTCTATGGTTGGAAAAGCTCTTATCAACAGCCCGCTCCCAGGAATAACCGAGCCCCATAGCCAGGGGGCTTGATTGGGAGTCCACCAGTGAAACAGCCGGAAAAGCCACGTTTTTGGCAAAGCGGTGCATATAGGTAATATCTATGGAATAGCGCGGATACATGGCCATACCGGCCGGATTCAAAAAGATGGCGTCGTTACCAGTAGCAATGCTGCGGGTGGCATAACCCATGGCAATGGCTCGGGCTCCGGCAAACTCTTCACCGGGAGCAAAATCACCGGTGGCCAGCGTGCCAAGCATGGCAAAAGTTAAAAGTGCTCCGTACATATCTCCTCCCGCTACCCTGGCGGTAATAGAATTGTTAGCGTAAGGTGCCTTAAAAGGCAACAGCTTCCTATTTATGTAACATCACCATTGAAGGAGATAAAATTTTTTGTTATAGCCTCTTTGTTTGCTGCACAGCGGCAGCCATTTTAGGGAGTTGTCATGGCCACAGTAAGACTCGAAAATGTGCAAAAGAGCTATGGGGAAAAAGTTGTTGTAAAAGGCGTAGATCTGGAAATTGCCGATGGCGAATTTTTGGTACTCGTCGGCCCTTCCGGCTGCGGTAAATCAACTACCTTGCGCATGATTGCCGGCCTCGAAGAAATCACGGCAGGTAAGCTCTATATCGGCGACCGCCTGGTAAACGATGTGCCGCCGAAAGACCGCAATATTGCTATGGTTTTTCAGTCTTATGCCCTTTATCCGCACATGACGGTGCGCGAGAATATGGCCTTTGGCCTCAAGATGCGCAAAGTCTCCAAAGAGGAAATTGCCAAAAAGGTGGAATATGCCGCCGAAATTTTGGAGCTCACTCCCCTCTTGGACCGCCTGCCCAAAGATATGTCCGGCGGCCAGCGGCAGCGGGTGGCTATGGGCCGGGCCATTGTGCGCGATCCCGATGTCTTTCTCTTTGATGAGCCGCTCTCCAACTTAGATGCTAAACTGCGCGTCGCCATGCGCGCCGAGATTGCCCGCCTCCACCAACGGCTTAAAACCACCATCGTCTATGTCACCCACGACCAGGTGGAAGCCATGACTCTTGCCAACCGCATTGTGGTTTTCCACGCCGGTATTGTGCAACAGGTGGGCGCCCCGCTGGAGCTCTATAACTTCCCGGCCAATAAAGTTGTCGGCGGCTTCATCGGCAGCCCTTCGATGAATTTTATCGACTTTACTTACGATGGCAGCACCATAAAAGGCGCCGGTGTCAACTGGGCAATTACCGGCGATTACCCGGAAAGCGGCTCTTTGGGCATCCGCCCGCAGGATTTGGAAATCGAGAATAACGCCGGCCTGGCGGTCGAAGGCATCGTTGATGTTATTGAGCCCATGGGTGCCGAGACTTACA
>JAEEML010000097.1 GCA_016283195.1 Deltaproteobacteria bacterium
GCCTGATAAACTTTTTCTTAAAAATATCTTGCCACTTGCCTATTTAGGCACTTAAAAACAGTTGGCTCCGACTTAGCGGAGTTGCTACTAAAGAGGGAGGCGCACTTTGGCACGCAAAGTAAAATTAAAAGAAAAAACATCTCTCAAGGGCTGGTCCATCGACGAATCGCGTGAGCTTTACAACATCAAGAGCTGGGGCCACGGCTTTTTCGATATAAACGCCGCCGGTAATGTGGTGGTTTACCCCGATAAGAGCAAAAATAAATATCTCGATATCAAAAAGCTCATCGACGACTTGGGTGTGCGCGAGATTACCTCGCCGCTCCTCCTGCGCTTTACCGATATTTTAAAGCAGCGCATCGATGAAATTCACGAAGCTTTTGAAAAAGCTAAAAACGAATATGAATTTAATGGCACCTATTATGGCGTCTATCCCATCAAAGTAAACCAAAGCAAGCAGGTGGTGGAAGATGTGGTGGAGTTTGGCCGCGCTTATAATTACGGCCTGGAAGCCGGCACCAAGCCGGAGCTCTTAATCTGCCTGGCCTGCCTGGATAGCCGCGAAGCGCCCATCATCTGCAATGGTTACAAAGACGAAGAATATATCGAGACAGCCCTTTGGGGCACCAAGCTCGGCAAAAAGGTCATCATTGTGGTGGAAAAGCCCTCAGAGCTCGACACCATCATCAAAAAAGCGGGCCAGCTCAAAGTAAAGCCGCACATCGGTATTCGCTGCAAGCTGGCGGCCCGTGGGCGCGGCAAGTGGGAATCGAGCGGCGGCGACAGATCCAAGTTTGGCCTCTTTCCCTCGGAAATTATCGAAGCCATTGGCAAGCTAAAAGCCAATGATATGCTGGACTCGCTGGAACTTTTGCACTCCCACCTGGGGAGCCAGATTTCCTCTATTCAGAGCATTAAAGAGGCTCTTCGGGAATCCACCCGCATGTTTGTGGAGCTCTGCCGCCTGGGGGTTAATATCAAATATTTTGATGTGGGCGGCGGCCTGGCTGTTGATTACGACGGCAGCCAAACCAACTTTCCCTCCTCGCGCAATTACACTCTGGAGGAATATGCGGCCGATATTATCTCGGCTGTCGTAGCTGTCTGCCAGGAGAATAACCTGCCGCACCCCAATGTCATCTCAGAGAGCGGGCGGGCTCTTGTGGCCTATCATTCCCTCCTGGTATTCAATGTACTGGGCACTTCGGAAGTGACCAAGCAGGCCCAAAATGTGGAAGTGAGCGACGACGACCCCGATTCGGTGCGCTCTATGAAAGAGGTTTTGGAGGAGCTCTCGCTGAAAAATTTCCAAGAAGCTTTTCACGATGCCTTGCAAATAAGAGATGAGGCTTTAACTCTCTTTAATGTGGGCATTTTGAGCCTGGAACACCGGGCCAAAGTGGAGCAGCTCTTTTGGGCGATTTGCCAAAATATTGATAAGATTATCGGCAACTTAGATTATGTGCCCGATGAACTGGAAAATTTGCAGCACTTTGTCTCCACCACCTATTTCGGCAACTTTTCCGTTTTTCAGAGCGCCCCGGACCACTGGGCTATCAAGCAGCTCTTCCCGGTGATGCCCATCCATCGCCTGGGCGAGCAGCCCACCAGGCGTGGCACTATTGCCGATATCACTTGCGATTCCGACGGCACTATCGACCAATTTATCGACCTCCACGATGTCAAAGAGGTGCTGGAGCTCCATGAGTTCCACGACGGCGAAGAGTATTATATCGGCGTCTTTTTGCTGGGCGCCTATCAGGAAGTTTTGGGCGATTTGCACAATCTCTTTGGCGATAGCCATGTGGTGCATGTCTCGGTTACCGGCAAGGGCACTTATAAAATAGATAAGCTCCTGGAAGGCGATACCGTGGCCGATGTGCTCCTCTATATGCAATATCAAAAGCGCGACCTCATGGCCCGCATCAGAAAAGCGGTGGAAGACAATATCGAGGCGAGGAGCATTACCCTCCAGGAATCGGCCAAAATACTGCGCTTTATGGAAGAGGGTTTTGAAGGCTATACCTATCTGGAATAATCTCCTGCCGGTACTTATATGCGACGTAAAGTAGCTCCTATTGTCCTTTTTGTCACCATGCAGGCGGCCAGTGTCGCCGTCCTTACCCTGTGGATTGTCTGGTCGGCGCTTGACAGCACCCATGTCGGCTGGCTCTTACAAGGCATTTTTCTCATGGTGGCCGTTATCACCGCTTCGGCCATTATCTTTGCCTATTGGGGAAAACTTAGGGCCCTCGAAGTGGAGCGCATTAACTTTCTCTCCACCGTGAGCCATGAGCTTTTAACCCCGCTTGCCTCTTTAAAGCTCTATTTGGAAACCATGGAAATGCGTGAGGTCTCCCGCGAGCAGGAGCTCAAATTTTTGGCTGATATGAGTAAAGATACTGCCCGCCTGGAAGAGCTCATTCAGCAAATACTCGTCTCTTCGCGCATTGAGCGCCATAAGAATAATTACCACTTTCGCCCGGCTAACTTAAAAGATCTTATCCAAAAATATCTGGCCGAAAACAGCCGTGAACTGGGGGATGCCGAGGTAAAAACCGAGCTTTTAGCCCCGGGGCTGGCTATGGTAGATGAAGCGGCCTTTCACACTGTGCTTAGAAATTTACTTTTAAATTCCGTGCGTTATTCGCCAAAACCGGCCCACATTACCATTCGTCTCGATGAAATGAGCGGCCATGTGCTTTTGGAAGTAATTGATAAAGGCCAGGGCATTCCGCCAAAAGAGCTTAAAAAAGTTTTTCGCCTCTTTTACCGGGCGGCCAAAAATGTGGGCGGCACCGGCCTCGGGCTCTTTATTGTGAAAAATATTGTAAAAGATCACCACGGGCGGGTGTGGGCCGAAAGCGCCGGTACCGGCCAGGGCACCACTATGAAGGTACTGCTTCCCAGCCAGGCCAGGCCGGGAGAAATCAACGAACCGGCACCGGCTGGCTAATTAGCAATTATTCACTATCTTCGGCACAACGGAGAGAGAACCAGAATTTAGAGCTATTAGGCAAATAGTTTTTGTCAACCAGATCGTCGATTTCCCCTTCATCCATGACAAAACTATCGGCCGTGCCTATTAATATACTGGCAAATTCGGAGGCTTTGCTGGCGGAGTAAAAAATTAAAAATTTGCAAAATGTAGATAGTTATCGTATTTTTAACAATTTCCCGCCGGAATCAGCTGAAAAAATCCATAATAAACGGGGTAATATCGTAAATAGAGGCCGGCTTTTCAGCCAGTTTAAGGCTACTGATATAGAGCCCATAAGGGCTATGGTTGGCAGCATCCAGCTCGCCGGCGGCTATCTCGGCATCGTTCCATAAAATATCCTGCCCGCCGATGAGGGCGCTTACTCTGGCCCCTAAGTCCGCCGCATAGAGCATGAGATCCGGCGAGGCTCCCTGGCACTTAGGATATATTTCCGCCGGCAATAAGAGGCGGTTTTTAAGGCCCGGCCAGGGCGTTTTAATATTTTTTAATTTATCAATCAGCTCTAAGAGGAGCTTGGACCCTGCGTCAGGCTCAATGGCGCCTGCCTCCTCCCGGCCGCGGATATTTAGATAAAGGCGCCCGTAGTAGCCGCCCTGGCCGTAAACTTTGCTCTCCGGCCAATCAACCAAATCAGGAGTTAGGGGCTGTGGCTTTTCCGGCCAGTATTTTAGCTTTAAAAGCCCCTCTTGGCATAAATAGCGATTTAAAGAAAAAGATCCCAGGCAGGGGCGGGTGCCGTGGTCGGAAAGAATTAAAATTTGAGCGCTTTCCGGCAATTTAGCCATGAATTCGGTGAGCTTTTTGTCCAAATAGCGATAATAGGCGCCCACCGGGCTTTTAGCTAAAGTTTCTTTAGTGTAAGTTGCGGGCAGCGCAGCATGTTGTATTCTGTCCGGCGCCATAATCACCAGCCAGAGGAGGTGCCAAAAATGCGTAGCGCTTAATTTTGCGGCTAAAGTAAATACTGAAGCTGTATTTTGCCGCGCCTCTTTAAAAAGCACCTCGTGGGCCCCCCGGCGGTGCGCAAAAGTATCCGGTAGGTACTGGCCGCCGGCCAGCTTATTTAGCTCTTTGGCGAGCCCCTTGGGCCAGGTGGAGAGTGGCACAGCTTTACTGCCGGCCAGCTGTCCGCCGATTAAAAAGCCGTTTATGGGCCCGGCCGGCGCTGTTTGCGGCATACCGATAATAATTGAATAGAGGCCGCCGGCTCCCAGATAATCCCACACGCGCGGAGCCAAAACAGCTCTGCTATCGGGCAAAAAAGTCTCATAAGCACCCGCTTTTTTATTGGTAAAGCCGTATATGCCGAGCTCTCCCGGACTCTTGCCGGTGCTCATTACTGTCCAGGCGGGCACGGTAATTGGCGGATCGCAGCTCAAAAGCTCGCCGAAATCGCCTTTATCCATGAGCTTTTTTAAGGTGGGCAGCTCATTTTTTAATAGTTTTAAAATAAGCGGATCAAAACCATCGAGCCCGATTATCACTAATTGCTTTTTGGCCATTGCCAAACGCTCCGGTATGTTGTATTGATATCCCTCGTCAGCTGCTCTTGGCTCTCGCGCGCCTTTAGCTCAGCTGGATAGAGCAACGGCCTTCTAAGCCGTGGGCCGCACGTTCGAATCGTGCAAGGCGCGCCATTTTAACTCCCTAAAATTATTGTAAATCTTGAATGGCTTGCCGCGCTACCGGCGCTTCCGGATGATTGGGTGCCAGTTGCAAGAAAAGGCGATAATTGTTCAGCGCTTCAGCTTTGTGTTTTTGTGCTCTATGAGCTTCGGCCAGGCCATAATAAGCTTCGGCATTTTTGCGATTGATATTGATAACTTGCTGGAAAGAGCTAATAGCTGTGGGGATGTAGTTCAAATCAATATAGCACCAGCCGATTCCCAAAAGAGCCTGAACATTTTGCCCGTTTTCATCGAGTATTTTTTCGTAAATGGCCAGAGCTTCCTTGGTGCGATCGTTCTCACGGTGTTTTTGAGCTTTTCTTAAAAGCTGCTCGGTGGTTAATGGGGCCGGAGCAGCGGCTTTAGCGGCTACCGGCGGCGGTGGCGGCAGGGGGCGCTCCATTTCGGCTTTCAAAGCGAGCGCCAGCTCATTTTGCGGTGAACTGGCCAGTATTTTGGCCACATATTTAGCGGCCTCGGCTTTGGCGCCATGTTCATAGCGATATTTGGCTACAAAATAGAGGGCCGGATTGTTGGTCTCATTAGCCGGCAGAGCTTTATCCACCATTGAGAGCCCCTCTTTTTCAAAATTTTTGTCATCGAGATAAGCGAGGCCCAAAACCAGCGGCAGGAGCGGGTCGTCATTTAGAAAATTGAGCGCTCTTTTCACCAGCGGATCGGCCTGGGCAATAGCTTTTTTGTGGCGGTAATAGCCAATCATAGCCCGCATGGCCAGCGGATTATTGGGCGCCTGTTCTATGGCTTTTCTGGCTAGGTTAAAGGCATCCTCAGAGAGTTTGGCCGCCATGAGGTTCAGTTTTGTTTGCTGTTCTTGCTGTTCATTATGACTGCTGAGCCAGTAAGCGGCCTCCGATTGCATATCGGCTTTAATTAGTTTGGCTTCGGCCTGCAAAGCCAGGGCATCTGTATATTCCGGCTGCAGAGCCATGGCCTGAAAAATGAGCCCCAGAGCATCTTCGATAGCGGCATCATCACCAAGAGCTAACTTGGCTTTGGCGGCGTTTAGGGCTTCTACGGCTTTGGGGTTTATCTCGCCAACACCCAAAAGAGCGCGCACCGGAGTGATAATAAGGCTTTTAAAAACCGGCGGATTTATTAAATAAAATGCCCCTGTGCCGGCCATGATAATTAGTAAAAAGACAATTATTACTTTTAAAAAAATGCCGCTTTTGTTTCTTTTTACGGCCCCAAAAGTATTCTCGGCCGGTGTATAAATATTGGGCATGGGCATCGGCACCGGCGTATTTATGGTGTTTATTTGCGGAGCCTGCCAAGCGCCGGGAGCCGGGTAAAAGCCGCTTTGCTGCGGCAAGCCGCCGCCGGCGTAAGGATTAGGCGTATTGTAAGCGGGCGGCATTGGGGCGTAATTATTTACCGGAGCAAATTGCGGCTGTTTTTGGTTGTCCACTGCTTTAAAAAATGAGGCCAGCTCGGGAATATCGCCCAAACGGCGCCAGGAACTGCCGGATTTGGATACCTGGTCGTCGCGGCTCACCTTTTTTTCGATAATCCAAGTTTGCAAAGTGGTGAGCTCTTTAAAACGGAAAGTATTACCGTTTACCTGTCTTATTTCCCACTCATCGCTCTGATAAGGCAAGGCGCCGGTGGAATTCGGCAGGCAGACATTGAATATCTGCGGGCAGTTAGAGCACTGTACGGCTATGCCTTCCGGGGGAATTTGTGTTTCGTCAAAATCATATTGTGTATGACACTGCGGGCAGTGAAATAGCATAGATATAACCTCCAAGGGCGCCGGGGCTCTTAGCCGCGGCCTAGCTGACACTAGCACTAATATTATCTTTGGTAAAGAGCGCGAAAGGCAATAATTACCAATTGGGATAGAGAGTTGAGCCTTGCCGGCGCTCATGGGCGCTCGGGGTTAAAATAAGCACATTTTCGCGGCCTAAGAGTAATTCCAGCCGCTCTTTTAAACTTTGCCCCGCTAGGCCGCCCGGGCGGCTCGGCTTAATAGGCAGCTTTTGCTCGGCCGATTCTTTTTGGTCTTCATGATTTTCTTTTTGATTTTGCGGGCCTTGCGGAGCTTCTCGCGGCGCTCTGGAAATATTTTCATCATTTCCGGCTTTCGGCATTTGTTCCCGGCTCTCCGCTCCCCGGCCGCCGGCCTCCCGGGAATTTAACAAAAGAGCCAGTTGCAGATTCTGCGCGGCCAAAGTAAAAGCCGGCTTTAAAATAAGGCTTTTTTTATAAAAGGTTATAGCTTCTTTGGCCTGCCCGCGGCTTAAAAAATAGTTGCCGACATCATAATAAAATAGAGCATTATCGGCCCCGTCTGCCGAGGGCGGGGTAATATTTTCGGCTTTTACCGGCTCTTGGGCCAGATAGAGTTCGGCCAGAGTGCGGCCGTGATTGGTAGCCACTTGGTGATTTTGCGCTGCATCGGTATCAAGGTAATGCTCTAACGCCGCCGGCCAATTCTCGGCAGCAATAAGAGCGCGTCCTTTTTGGGAAAATTGGCTCTCTTCGCGGCAGGCGGGTAATAGCAGAATGGCTAGGATAAGAAGAGCTTTTAGCATGGCTGGCCTTTTTTATAAAGCCGGCAAAATGCCATCAGCCGGCTTATAATGGCCATATTAGCCGGAATAAAAATGATAAAGCAAGTTATGATTGCTAAGGTTGACGCTAGAGCGGACAATGAGTAAACTTTTATAAGTTTTGCTGCGTAATGGCGGTAAACAAACTTAAAGGTAGTGATTCTTTAATATGGTAGATTCAAATTGATAAGCCTGCCTTGAAATTTCTTTTTAGACAACTTTTAGCACCGCCATTCAATTAAATCCGATAACCCAAAGAAGGGCAGTTGTGTATAATAACTGTTCTTTGTTATGAGGGCAGGTGGGCTGTGTCTTTCCCGGCCATAACAAAATTGAGGTGAAAAGAATCATGAGCAATGCCATAAGTCAGAGCAGCGGTTATAATCCTTCACTTTATGTAAATACCCAAGCTAATGAAGCGGCCGCGCCGGCGGTAAAAAAGGCCGAAACAGCGGAAGTAAAAAGTGCCGCCCCGGCTACCGGTAGTGCCGAAGTAAAAGCCGCTGCAAGTGATTCTTTTGCTGTTGCTGATGGCAAAAATCAGCTGGTGACTCCTGAAAGAAGCCAAGGCGTGGGCGGGGCTTTCGCCAGCGGCTCAGCCGGTTTGGTGCAGGGCGCAGGGCACACCAGTTTGCCGCCGGCCGCCCTTTTGCAACTCGGTACCCAGGCCGGCAGATTGCTGGATATTGATAAAAATATGAGCCTCTCCGCTTATAATAGCTGCGTAACTGCCAAATTATCCAGCCAAAGCGGCTATTATATGCAAGCGCAAAAACAGGCCGGCGAGAGTATTGCCAAAATCGACCAGCATATCGCTTTTTTGCAAAATGCCGAGCCGGCAGACGAAGCTCAGATTGAACAACTTGGCCAATTAAAAGAAGTTTTTGGCGGTATTTCTAATATGTACGGCCACCTCATGGAAGCCAAAGGCAAGAGCGAGCCGGCTATGTCCGACCAGGCAGCCCAGCTTTTGAGTGATATAAGCGGCATATATACGGCTATGGCCGGCCTGGATCCGCGCCTCGTCGGCGAACAGGCATATAATACCATGCGCGATTCACTCAGCGATATGGTGCAATTAGCTTCGGCTTATACCATAAGTTACAGCGGCGAGGCCGGGGCTAAAGATTGCCTGGGCGTTTTTGTTGTTAAAACCTTCCGCCGTTTGCAGCAAATAGAAAATGGCCAGCGCAAACGCGAGAACGAAACACCGGATATAAACGGCGCTTTGCAAACTTATGTCAACGGTTCCAAAGATCACCAAATATTTATGCGGCGCTTTGCGGCTATTCGCGAAAAAGCCATTGCCGGCGGCAATACCGATAGCGGCGAGATTATGGCCAGCTTAAAAGAGGCTGCCAAAGGAACTTCCTCCCGTTTTCAAGAGAGCCTTGAACACCTGGCCGGAAGTTATTCTGCTCTGGCCGATGCCGAAATTCATTTTAAGGAGGCCAAAACCCAGGCGCAAGCGGCCGGCGTAGCGCTGAAAAATGCCGAAAAAGAGTTCGTTTTGGCCGAAGAAAACCTCATGAAAGCCGATATGGCCGTTAACAGCGGCATTGCCGCTATATCTTTGCCAAAAGGTGAGATAAATACGCGAGAACTTGCCGCAAAGGCCCGCGATACCGCAGAAGAGTTAACAGCTATAGCCGGGGAGCATATCGAAAAATACGGCGAGTATCGCGAACAGGGCACAATTGCGGCCGAAAAAGCCGTTTTGGAAGGCCTGGCAGCCCGTGCTTCTCTCGAATATGCCGATGGCTGTATGCGCGTTTTGGAGTGTAGCCCGCAAGGCAAATATATGAGCCCGGAAATCGCCAAAGTCGATGCCCATATAGCTAAAAGAGATGCCGAACTTACAGCTACCGAAAACGATGCCGTAGCTACTCTTGAGCAATTTTCCGTGCTTGACGGTTATGTCAGCGACTTAATGGCCGGCAGCAAAGATATTAAAGAAGCTCTATCTGGCCTCGATATTGATATTTCTGTCGATGCCATGTTGGAAGAGTCCATTAAATTAGGCACTAAAGGCGTTGATGCGGCTTATTCCCGCATTCTTGGCACAGTGCTCGGGAGCGGGGTAAAAGTTTCCGATGATTTAAGGCAATACCTAAAGGATCCGGCGGCGTTTTTGGCCAAAAACCCTGAGGAGGCCGGCAACGTGCGCGAAGAAATGGAAGACCTCTTTGCCGACCATCCCGAACTGACAAATCAAGTAGCCGGGGCCATAAATTCGCTGCGCAATGATTTTGCCGTAGCTCGCCGTGAAGCCGAAGCCACGCTGATTAAAAACGGTAAAGATCCTAAGAGTGATCCTTATGCCCTCATGCTGGACGGCATGGAAAATAGCCTTCTGGACGGCCTATTTGCTAAAAATGAGCACCTTTTTGCCGCCATGTTTGCTTCCGGCACCGAGAGCAGCGCCGTTAAAGGCACCATAGATTGGGTGCAGGGATTGCAAAAATCTATGACGCAGCACACGGTTACCGATGCCGGCCTGCGCCAGAAAGCCATAGATTCTTTCAATAATATGCTTAATGGCAATGAGAATCTGAAAGCTAGTCTCGATAAGCGCATAAAAGAATACGGCCAGCCGATCTCTACAGAGTGTTTCGCTATTACTTCGGCCGGCGGCCTGCCAAACGGCACAGTAAATGTTTATGTCTTTAAAAAAGATGGCGAATTTAAAGCTCTTGACCCCATTACCGGCGATGTTTACAGCGGGAAGAGCAAAGATGAAGCTCTGGCCAAACTGGCCAGGAAAGTTGAGTGGTCTGAGGGCGAAATCAGCTATCTTGATAGTGCCGGCAAAATGAAAAATGTGGAAATGCACCTGCCGAGCAAAGCCTTGGAAGTGGGCGCCGATATCGGTATGGGCGTCGTCGGCCTGGTGGGCGGCATTTTGTGTTTTGTCCCGGTGCCGGTGGCGGCGCAGGCGGCCGGCACAGCTTGTATAGCGGCCAGCGCCTCTTATTTTATTGCTAAAGGCGCATACAATATCGGCGAGCAGGTTTCCCGCGAAAACTTTGATTTGAGCCGCGAAGAGAGCCGCCAGGCCTTGATTGATTTGGCCTCCGGTGTCTTAAGCTTTGCCGGCGGTGTGGGCAGTGCTGCCAAACTTACCTCGACGGCCGGCGGGATCACCATAAAAGGTACCACTATGCTGAATAATGCGAACAAAGTGCAAAGGTTTGTGCGCATTACCAATATCGGCAGCCGGGTAGGCAGTGCCTCAAATGTGGGCTATGCCGTGGTGGATACAGGCTTCCAAGTTGGCGATATTGTTGGTAATAATGAGCTTTCAACAACTGAAAAAGCCAAGCAGATAGGCGTTATTTTGCAAAACTTGCAAGTGAATTTAGCCGGGGCTGTGGTGGATATGCTCTAAAATATTGCCCGGTAGGCAAAACTTATTGAGAGTTCTGCCGATAACTAAGCGAGTGCGCTACTTGCGCGTGCTTTGCATTTTGTGATATTTAAGCTACTTATTGCCGCGCGTAAGCAGAAAGAGGAGCTTAGCATGGGAACGCAGATTACAAATCAAGGTGCTCTTTACAATTCCGCTATTTATCAAGGGGAGCCTTTAGAAGCGGCCGCTCTTGAAAAGAGCGCACAAGCTGAAGTTGCCATAGAAGCTCCTGCGACTCCGGCAGCTAATGCTGCTCCCGTTACTGATTCTTTTACTACGGCCACAGAGGCCGGTAAGGCAGTAAAGCCCTTAGCTAACCAAAGCACTGCCGGCGCTTTTGCTCCCACGGCGGCCGGGCAGGTTCAGAGCACCCAGGCAGCCGGTATTAACCCCTGTATTTTGCAACAATACGGGCGTGAACTTTCCGATGCTCTTGACATCGGTAAATCCATGACGGTGGCAAATTATAATAATTGCATGAAAAAGCTCTCCGGGCAGAGCGGCTATTATATGCAAACTAAGGCTAAAGCCGAGAATACTCTAAAAAGTATCGAGCAGAATATTGCCTCTTTGCAAGGTAAAGATCCGGTTGATGAAGCGCAGTTAAACCAGCTTAAAGAGCTTAAAGAACTGGCTGGCGGCGTAGTTACTTTGTATGGCCATTTGGCCCAAGCCGGCGGGGCGAGCGAAACGGCCCGGGCTGAGCAAGCAGCCGTTTTTATGCAAGATATAACTGCCTTGCAAAATGCCATGCTGGAGCTTGATCCCAACCTCATAGGCGACCAGGCATATACCTCTATGCTGGCTTCCATGCGCGACATGACCGATCTGGCTTTTGCTTTTTCCACTATTAAATACAATGAAAATACCGGGACTCCCAGTAAACTTTTAGGCGCCTTTGTTTTGCAAACTTTCCGCCGCCTGCAGCAGATTGAAAAGGGTGACAGAAAGCGGGAAAACGAAACGGCGGATATAAGCGGTGCCCTCAATACTTATGCCAACGATGTGCGTGATTGGGGACAGTTTATGGCTACTTTTGCCGCTACCCGCCGCAATGTGGTTGAAAACGGTATTACCGATGAGGCCGAAGTTGCTGCCATGCTGAAAAATGCGGTTAAGGGCACTTCAGAGCGCTTTCAGGCCAATATGGATCTTTTAGCCAAAACTTATGTTAATCTGGCTGAAGCCGAAATGCATCACAAGGTAGCCAAAGAGGAATTAAAAGCCGCTCAGGAGGCCCTGAAAAACGGCGAAAACGAGCTCTTAGCTTCGCAGACTGATTTGCTTAATGCCGATATGGCCGTGAGTGCAGGAATAGAATATATCTCTCCCCGCTCTGCCGTGCAAAAGCAGCTCACCCGCGCCGATGCCGAAAATGCCCTTTCTACGGCTTCTGACCTTAATGCCTCGGCTAAAGTCCATATTGATAATTATCGCGAATATAAAGCGACAGGTGAAGCGGCTGCCACTCGGGCTCATGCCGAAGCTACTGTAGCCGAAAACAGCCTTAACTTGGCGGAAAATTGGAATAATTTGGTAAAAGAAGGGCCGCAGGGCAAATATTTCCAAAAAGAGACAGGCGCAATTGATGGCGAAATTGCCAGCCAAAGATGTGATCTTGCGGCTATTAAAGATGGCGCCGGAGAGATTGTAAAAGAGTTTAGCAGGCTTGATGCTTTTTCGTATGATCTTTTGCAACAAAGAGATTATATGGCGCAAAAGATTTTGGGGCTTGATGTCGGTATTTCCACCGATAAGCTGATGGAAACCGCCGGTGAACTGGGCACTAAAGGCGTTGATACCGCTTATGATCGTATGCTTGCGGTTATTAAAGCTTCCGGAGCCAAAAGATCGGCCAAACTTGATAGTTTTCTAAAAGATCCCGAAGGCTTTTTACAAAAATTTCCCTCCGAAGAGGGCAATATGCGCAAAGAGCTCACCGAACTTTTTGAGGATAATCCCGCTTTGGCCGATAGCGTAGCCCATGCCATAAATGATATGCGCGTGGATTTTAATGCTTTGCGCCGGGATTTGGAAAACAAAGTGCGGCAGCTTGGCGAAGACCCGAAAAAGGGGCGCTTTGCCACTGTTCTTGATGTTACAGAAAACACGCTTTTAAATGGCCTTGCAGCCAAAAATCCCCTGCTTTTCACAGCACTTATGAGCTCAGGTAGTAAAAGTGCCGAGGTAGCTAAAACCGTAAGCTGGATGCAAGATTTGCAAAAGTCCATGATTCGCCACACTGTGGGCAACGAAGGACTCAGGCAGCAGGCCATTGAGAGCTACAACAGAATGCTCGAAAGCAACCCGACTGCGCCGCAAAAGGTTAATCTCGATAAGCGCATTGCCGAATACGGCCAGCCTGTGGCTACCGAATGTATCTCGATTTTCCAGGGCCAGGGTTATCTTAACGGCAACATGAATATACCGATCTTCAAAAAAGACGGTAAATATCTGGCTCTTGACCCTTATTCCAATAACATCTACACCTCGGCCACCAAAGAGGGAGCTATGGCCGCTTTAGCCGCCGGTGTTAATTGGGTAGAAGGCCAGGTGAGCTATCTCGATAGCCAAGGTAATGTTAAAGTGCAAGATACCCATTTGCCGCCGGATACTCGGGTGAAAGATATAGCCTTTGGCGTGGCCGGTATAGTGGGTGGCATTATATTGGTAGCTATACCTGAGCCCACTATGGTGACTAAAGGAGCCGGTGTGGCTCTCATATCATCCAGCGCAGCTTATTTCCTAGATAAAGGAATACGGGAAATCAGCGATCAGGTTAGCCATGATAATTTTGACCTTTCACGCCCGGAGAGCCGGGCCGCTGTTATGGATATCGTATCCGGTGTAACCACTCTGGCCGGCGGGGCCGGTAGTCTTCTTGGCACCGGTGCTTCTACTGTTGGCCGAGTAACCACCGGAGTTAAAGTGGCCGGCGCTCTCAATAATACCGCCAAATTCGGCAATATGTTGAATCTTGGCTATACAACTCAGGAAAATGTCCTGACGATGATTGACGTTTGGAACAATAATTCGCTATCAACAGGCGAAAGATGGTCACAAACAGCTTCCCTGGTGGGCGGAATATGTATGGCCGGCGCCTCTTGCTCCGATACCTTTATGTCGCATGCCCCAACGGCCAAAAGTGCTACATTGTCACTCGGTTTAGCCGAAGGCAATGTGGCTTTGCAAACCGGTGAAGCCCTTAATAATTCCTATAATTCAGGCGACCTTTTATCTTCTGACAGCAATTCTTTTGTAAATGAAGATTTGCGCATAATTATGAATTGGGCCAATGGCGGGCAGCCGCTTAAATAAACCGGAAAGAACGTTTTCGCTAAATAAATCTGGCCAATTTTTTCTCATTCCTCTATTATCCGCCGCCAAGGGATTTTGTCTCCAAGGAGTATTAAATGGCCGGTCAGTATGTTTTTACAATGTTGCGCCTCGGTAAGCGCTTTGAAAATCGCGAGCTTTTCAGCAATATCAGTCTTTCTTTTTTGCCCGGCGCCAAAATAGGCGTGGTGGGCGATAACGGCGCCGGAAAATCCACCTTGCTTAGGATTATGGCCGGTATTGATAAGGATTTTGAGGGGGAAGCCTATCCGGAAAAGGGGATAAAAGTGGGCCTGGTGCCCCAGGAACCCACTTTCCCGCCGGAAAAAACAGTGCGTGAGGTGGTGGAAGAGGCTTTCAAAGATACCAAAGCCCTTTTGGCCGAATATGACGATGTTTCGGCGGCTATGGGCGACCCGGATGCTGATATGGATAAGCTCATGGATCGCATGGGCGAACTTCAGGATGCCATAGACGCCGTGGACGGCTGGGACATAGATCGCCATTTGGATGTAGCGGCCAATGCTCTGCTCCTTCCGCCTGATGAGCAAAAGATTGGCACCCTCTCCGGCGGGGAGCTCAGGCGGGTGGCTCTTTGCAAAGCTCTTCTGGAAAAGCCCGATATTTTGCTCTTAGATGAACCCACCAACCACCTGGATGCCCAAACGGTCACCTGGCTGGAAGAGGAGTTAAAAGCCTATAAAGGCACAGTGATTATTGTCACCCATGATCGCTATTTCCTCGATAATGTCACCAAGTGGATTTTGGAACTCGATAATGGGCGCGGTATTCCCTTTGAGGGCAATTACAGCTCCTGGCTGGCACAAAAACTGACTATCCTGGCGGCCGCCGAAAAGAAGGATTCGGGGCGGCGGGAACTTTTGGAGCATGAACTGCGCTGGATTCGCATGAACAGCAAAGATAGAAAAGAACTCTCGCGCCAGCGTATCTCCTCTTATGAAGAGCTCTTTGTCCATGCCAAGGCGGTGAATGAAAACAGCACTTTGATAGAAATTCCCCAAGGGCAGCGCCTCGGTAATGATGTCTTAACTTTTGACCATGTGAGCAAAAGTTATGCTGGCGGCCGCCCGCTGATTAGCGACCTTAGCTTTAATCTGCCCAAAGGGGCGGTAGTGGGCGTAGTGGGGCCCAATGGGGCAGGTAAAACCACCCTCATGCGCCTCATTGCCGGCGAGGAAAAGCCCGATAGCGGTAGCGTAACTCTGGGGGAGACGGTTGATCTCGCTTATGTCGATCAAACGCGCCTCGGCCTTACTGACAGCAAAACGGTTTGGGAGGAGATAAGCGACGGTAAAGACAGCATAATTTTAGGCGGCCGTGAGGTGCCTTCCCGGGGTTATGTGAGCCGCTTTAATTTTAAAGGCCCCAGCCAGCAAAAGCTGGTCGGCAAGCTTTCCGGCGGTGAGCGTAACCGCGTATATCTCGCTAAATTGCTCAAAAAAGGCGGCAATTTTATCATGCTCGATGAGCCCACCAACGATTTGGACGTGAGCGCTCTCAGAATGCTCGAAGAGGCTATTAATGCCTATAGCGGCTGTATGCTTATCATAAGCCACGACCGTTTCTTTTTAGACCGCATTTGCACTCATCTTTTGGTTTTTGAAGGCGGGGGCAAGGTGCAGTGGTTTACCGGCAATTTTGCCGATTATGAAGAAAAACTGAAAGAAGAGATGGGCGACAAGATTTATACCAACAGAAGGCGCAAATTTTTAAATTGATTTTAAATTAAAAATTTCGTGAGGAGAGCAATATGCTGTGGATTATATATGGCATTTCCCTGGTGGCCGGCGGAGCTTTGGTGGCTCTTTCGGCTATTGCCGGCGGTGGCGATAGTGTGGATGTCGATGGCGACATTGATGGAGCTGTTGATGGCGGCATCGATGGTAATGTCGATGGCGATATCGACGGGGGGCATGACCTTGATGTAGCCGGCCACGAAGTAGCCGATATTTCCACCACCGATGTGGCCAGCGGTATGGTGGCGAGCGGTAATTTGGCGCCGCGCTGGCGCCCTTTGAAAGAGGTGCGCTTTTGGACTTTTTTTGCCGCCTTTTTTGGCCTTTCAGGCGTATTGTTTCAATTATTCGGCACATTTGCTCTTGTGCCGCTGGAAGTCGTTACGGCTGTTTTACTGGGTAGCGGCTCCGGACTGATGGCCTCTTATGTGATGTATGCCATGTCGCGCCGGGAGACCAACAGCATGGCGAGTCTCACCGATTATAATGGAGCCACCGGTAAAGTACTTTTGCCACTTGGCGCCGGTGAACGGGGTAAAGTGCGCCTCAGTGTACGGGGGCAAATTATCGACTTGCCGGCTATTGCCGGTGAGGGTGAAGAACTCAAAAAGGGCGAAGAAATTTTAGTTACTAATTACGATACAAAGGCTAAAATGGCCCGGGTGACCAAATTGCCTCAGGCCTGATATGACCCGGAGCGGCCCGGAAAATTGCCTCTTTAGGGCGCAAGGTGTGGCTTTCCCGCCGGAGAATGTATGAGCATTAGAAATATTCCCCACCCGGCTTTTTTAGCCGGCGGCTTTCTCTTTCTTCTTTTGGGGCAAATAAGTATTTTGAATAATTTTTGGCAGCCGGATTATCTGGCTCTGCTTTCACTCGCGCCCTATTTTATTTGGCCGCTCGGCCTGCTTCTCTCGTTGCGTTTTAATCGCAGCCGCCTGACTCTGGCTCTACTTGTGAGTGCTGTTTTAGTTTATCTTTTGGCTCTTTATCCCGAAATACGCGCACCATGGCGCGGGCGCGCCGTGATGACCATGCGCTTCTTTTGGCCGCTCTTTTTGGGCGCCTTGGTATGGAAGGGCGAGCGCGGCATTATTAGCCCGCCGGGGCTTTTGTGGACTATTCCGACCTTTATTATTACTTTGGCTCCTGTTCTCATGTGGAATATCGAGCCGGAAATTTTTACCAATTTTTATTTAAAGCTTAATCCGCTTATTTTACCTTGGGCTCCCGGCGCTTATTGGGTAACTGCCGGTGCGGCGCTTTTAAGCACTATTGCGGCTTATATAAAGCGCCGGGGAGCCACGGAAATATCCTTTATATATATGGTGATAGCCGCTTTTTTAAGCGGCTATTATGTTAATTCTCCCGGCGGACTTTTATATTTTGTAAGCGGCGCTCTTATTGCACTTATCGGCCTTTTTGAAACATCGCACCAAATGGCTTTTGGCGATGAGCTCACCGGCCTTCCCGGACGGCGGGCTTTAAATGAGGCGCTCGCCAAACTGGGCAAGAATTATACTCTGGCTATGGTGGATATAGACCATTTTAAAAAATTCAATGATACTTACGGCCATGATACCGGCGATGCCGTTTTGCGTAAAACGGCAGGCCACTTGGCAGGTGTTGGCGGCGGTGGTACGGCGTATCGCTATGGCGGAGAAGAATTTACAATAGTTTTTCCGGCTAAAAAGGTTGAAGAAGTGGTGCCTATTTTGGATAAAGTGCGCGAAGAAATAGCCTCTGCGCCCTTTATAGCGCAAAAAGCCGGCAAAGGCGGCAGCAAAAAGGGCAAGCAGAGCAAAAAAGGGCCTTCCGCGGTGACTGTCACTGTCTCCATGGGGGCGGCCCAGGCCGGCGGCAATTTAAAAAGTGCCGAAGAAGTTATAAAAGCGGCCGATAAAGCACTTTATAAAGCTAAAAAAGGCGGGCGCAACCGGGTGGAAAAGATGTGATGTTAAATCCGCTATTTGGTTATTCGAGAAGTTCTTAAAATATGGATGGTTTCTTTAAAAGCGATATGGGCTTTTAGTGATTATGCTTATTGGCAAGGCTGGTAAATTTTTGGTTAGTAGCAACCCAAAGGCATGTCGTGGACAAAGTTTTTACATGTTTTACCATCTATGCAATCGTCATTTGATTTGCATGGTGATGTTTTGCAAGTAGTACTAGAGGCACACATATAGTTACCACACGAACCAGTAGTGGTTTTTGTAGTGTTTCCGCAGCGATATGTATACTTTAGAGTTCCCTGGCCAACACAACTAGTGCTTGAAGGAGAACTGGCACAGCATATATTTTCAATGCAATTGCTGTGTAAACAATCAGCATTGGTTTGGCATAGACCGCCGTCCTCTCTGGGGGGGGTACACTCTTGCATTACACAAGTAGTGCCAGAAGCACAATCGCTATTAGACGCACAGTTGGTGCGGCACTGACCATCGGCGCATATATAATTTCCACAGCTGACAGAAGAATAGCCGGAAGGTTGGCACGAATTGCTTTTGCAGATGTAAGGAAATGCGGTAGTAGAACTCTGACAGGTTCCATGTGAGGCACAGTCATCTTTAACTTCGGTGCAAATGCCTTTTTTGCCCACAGTATTGCATGAGTGACTGATAAGGTATTTACCATCGCTGCTACAACTATTTTGTGTGTTGCACTCAGTATCACAGCAAATACCATCCACACAGTAGTTGGTGGCGCAATGGCTTGATTTATCACATGTTTCACCTTGAGGAATGAGCACAGCACAGGCATGATTAGCCGCGCAATAGGTATCGCTACTACATTGCTCATCGGAAGTACAAGGAGTACCGACAGCCTGATCTTCACATCTACTACTTGTAGAATTGCAACTGTCACCAGTTTTGCAGTCGCTACTTTGGTGGCAACACTCACCACCTGGGCAACAGATGCTGGTGGCCGGGCCAGTGGTTGAAAGGTCACAGTGGCCACTTAAACACATTAAATCATCGGTGCAGCCGTCTGCGCCATTGGCTTTACGCGGCAGACAGTCATTACCTTGTGGATAATAATCGCTTAGACAGTCGGCGCAATTTTGTTCCGGATCAAAGCCAACGGCACAGTCATCGCACTCATCACCATCAAAACCTTTGCTACATTCGCAGGTACCGTTATTATCTTGTCCATCTTGACACTCGCCATGACCATTGCAGACTTTACCGTCATTTGTAGTGCCAGGACATGGGGCACAACTTTGGCCAAAATAACCTGGTTTGCAGGTACAGATAGAACGTTCTGAAGTGCCTTCTTGACACATAAAGCCACTTGATATCTCACAATTATTGCAGCCATCATTGGCATTATCGTTGCCGTCATCGCAGCCCTCAATTGGCAATTTGATGCCATCGCCGCAGATTGGGGTACAATTTGATTTTTCGTCTTTATTACCTTGGCATTCAAAGCCCCTTTCGATAGTACACGTGCTGGAGCAGCCGTCGCTATCGCTATTGTTGTCATCGTCACAGGCTTCACCATCCTCGCGGACGCCGTTGCCACATTTGGCTATACAGATTGATTTTCCATTATTATCTTCTTTACAACTAAACCCGGCTTCTATGTGGCAGGTGGCATCACAACCGTCTTCATTGTTTCTATCGCCGTCATCGCAGGCTTCATCGTCCTCGCGGATGCCGTTGCCGCATTTGGCTATACAGATTGATTTTCCATTATTATCTTCTTTACAGCTAAACCCGGCTTCTATGTGGCAGGTGGCATCACAACCATTTTTATTGTTGTTATCGCCATCATCGCAAGCTTCATCGGCTTCGCGGACGCCGTTGCCGCATGAAGTGCTCTTGCCCTGCAGGCAGAATCCATCCTCACAATGTTGTTCCAGCATATTGCAATCGCTGTGTCTTTGGCATAGTTTGCTACAGATATTTTTTTTGCAAAAAAGCCCTTCTTTGCAATCCTTGTTTTGTGTACAACTGCCCCCCTCAGAGCTGGGGTCATTACTGTCTTCTGGCACAGGAGAAGTACAACTCATGATAAAGAGCAAAGAAAAAGTAAAGAAACTTCGTGCAGCCTTTTTCATAATAACCTCCCAAAAGTGTTTTACCCGCTTGGTGTTATGCCAGCGAGTCAGCAAATTTAATCTTTAAATTATTCTTAGCGAACGTCAATTGAAAATTTAATAACTAATTAGCAGCCATAGCCGTAGCAGCAGCCTTTGCCCACCACGCAAGTTAGAGGAGAGTGGCACTGCTCATTATCTGTTTTTCTGTAACAGCCTTTGCCTGATTCGTTACAATATTCATGAACAGGAGTGTTATTGTTGCAAGCCGGGACATGAGCGCAGTCGGTATCGCAGCAAATACTGCCACTGGCCGTGCCGCTCATTTTGCAATAACCATCAATACATTCGCTGCCATAAGTGCAGCTTTCGCCGCCTAGTTTTAGGCAAGTGCCTTGGCCGTCACATTTTCGGCCGTTATTGCAGGAATCGCTATCTTCCTGCCCACCGGCTACCAAAGAGCAAACTCCGCTGCCGTTTAAATTGCAGGCCATACAGGTTCCGCAAGCGGCACTTTCGCAACATACGGCATCAACGCAATGGCCGGTAATGCACTCAATACCATCGGAGCAGCTTTTGCCCTGAGCGGTTTTGCATGAACCATGGCCATCGCAGGCTTCGTTTATGTGATTACAGGTGTCTGCATCTTTTTCTCCAGCGGGGAGCAGCTGGCAAGTACCTAAATTTTCCGGCAGATTGCAGGCCATACAGGTGCTGGAGCAGGCACTATCGCAGCAAACGCCGTCCACGCAGTAGCCGGAGGCACATTCCGCCGCGTTTTCACAGGTAAGGCCGGGATTTTTAAGGCAGATGCCGCTTTTACAGGTGCCGTTTAAAAGGCTTTTGTCTTCGCCGGTAGCGCAGGTGGAGCCGTCATCAATATTGCGTGCCGAGCAGGGCGGGTCGGCCGCAGAATCAGGGTCGCATTTAAAAATATGGCAGGAGTTTTCCTCTTGATTGCAAGTGACATTTTCGCAAAAACCGGCGCAGCGCAGGGCACAACTTGGGCATTCGTCATCGTCATAACCATAGTGGCACTCGCCGCTATTAGCTTCGCAAGTGCCGATAGGATCATAATTGCGATAGATACTGTTATTTTCTACGCATTCACTACTTGGCGGAGTGTTGCAGATTTTAGGCGTGCCCCGGCAAGTGCCGTCTTGGCATAAGTCGTTTAAAGTACAGGGATTTTGATCGTTGCAGCGCCTGGTATCTTCACTGTCGCTGTTAAGAACTGCCGGGTAATGGCAACGGCCGGCCAGGCAAATGCCGGTGCCGCTCTTTTCTAATTTTTCGCAGGAACCCGGGGTGGTGCAATCGCTATTATCCGAGCACTCGGGATTTTTTACCAAAAGGCAAACATCATTGCGACATTCATGGTCTGGAGAGCAATCTGTGTCACTAGAGCATATTGGGCGGCAAAAGTATTCATAGCAGGAAAAACCGCCGGGGCATTTTTGTGTAGCGCTGCAATCTGAGCCGTCAATTGCGGTATCGTTATTCTGGCTCCCGTTATCATCGCCGTTACTATGGTTACACGAGGCTGTATAGAAAAATACCGCGCCGAGAATAAAACGATAAAGGAGAACTCTTTTCATAATAATGCTCCCCGCTGCTTAGCAAACCTGCCAAATAATGATGAGCCGGCAGGCACTAAATACTTTATAGCAACTTGCTTTTAATGTCACTCTAGGAAGTTTGCGGGGCTTAAGGCGGGCGCGGTGTGGAGAAGGCAATATTTCTTTTAATTATTTCTTTTAATCATCTCTTGAACAATCAAAATAATTGGGCCATTATAGCGCCGGTTAAAAAGAGCGGGTGCGGTAACTCGCTTGAAAGGATAACAATATGATAAAAGTTCGCTTTATGGACACGACATTTCGCGATGGTTTTCAATCGGTTTTCGGCTCCAGAGTCTTTTATAAAGACTTCATGCCCGCCGTGGCCGCTGCTCGCGAAGCCGGTATTGACTATTTTGAATTTGGCGGCGGGGCGCGTTACCAGTCGCTTTTCTTTTATTTAAATGAATCGGCTTACGATATGATGGACCTCTTCCGCAAGACAGCGGGGCCCGATGCCAATTTGCAAACTCTTTCGCGCGGTATCAACGTGGTGGCCTTAAAGCAGTGCCCGCGCGATATTATCGACCTCCACGCCAAGCTCTTTAAAAAGCACGGCGCCACTACTATCCGCAATTTCGATGCTTTAAACGATGTAAATAACCTCATCTATTCCGGCGAGTGCATCAATAAGCACGGCCTAAAGCACCAAATCACCATCACCATGATGGATTTACCCCCCAAATGCGAAGGGGCCCACACCGCCGAGTTCTATATCAGCCGCTTAAAAGAGATTATTAAGAGCGGTATTCATTTTGATTCTTTAGCTTTTAAAGATGCTTCCGGCACCTCTAACCCGGCCAAAGTTTTTGAGACTATGAAAGAGGCCCGTAAGCTTCTTGGCGATGATGTGCCGATTCACTTCCACACCCATGACACCGCCGGCCTCGCCATTGCCGCTTGTCTCGCTGCTATTGAAGGCGGCGCCACCAAGGATGGCAACTTCTGCGTGGATTTGGCCCAGAGCCCCATCTCGCACGGCACCTGCCAGCCCGATATCATCACCATGGCCCATGCTTTAAAGGGCAAAAATTACACTCTCGATGTGGATATTATGAAGATTTTAAAATCCGAAGATGTCCTTAATGAGTGCTTAAAAGATTACTTTATGCCGCCGGAGGCCCGCCAGGTTACCCCCAGCGTCACCCTCTCGCCGCTCCCCGGCGGGGCTTTAACCTCCAATACCATGATGATGCGCGATCAAGGCATTATGGACAAATATCCCGAAGTCATCAAAGCCATGAGCGAAGTGGTGGCTAAGGGCGGCTTTGGCACCTCGGTTACTCCCGTTTCCCAGTTCTATTGGCAACAGGCTTTTGCCAATGCCATTCAGGGTCCCTGGAAAAAGATCACCGACGGCTATGGCAACATGGTTCTTGGCTACTTTGGTAAAACCCCGGTTGCCCCCGACCCCAAAGTGGTGGAGCTCGCCAAAGAGCAGCTGGGTAAGCCGGTTTATACCGGCAATCCCTTGGATGAGCTGGAGCCTGGTATTCCCGCCGCTACCAAGATACTTAAAGAGAACAATATCGAAGTTACCGAAGAAAATATTTTCTGTGTAGCTATATGCGGCGAAAAGGGTCTGCCCTTCCTTAAAGGCGAAGGCAAAGTCAACGGCGTGCGCAAAAATGAGAAAAAAGAGGCGGCTCCGGCGGCCGCCGCTCCTGCCGCTGCCCCTGCCGGCCGTGGGCCCAGAAATTACAATGTCACCGTGGACGGCGTTACTTACCAGGTTACTCTGGAAGAGGGCGGCGCCGGTTCTGCGCCCCGGGCTGTAGCTGCTCCGGCGGCGCCTAGAGCCATTGCTGCTCCGGCTGCTCCGGCGGCGGCCGCTCCCGCTACTGCTCCTGTTGCCGGCGGCCAACAAATTACCGCTCCTATGCCGGGCACAATTTTGAAAATCTGTGTCTCTAATGGCCAAGCCGTTAAACGCGGCGACGATCTCGTCATCATCGAAGCTATGAAGATGGAAACCCCCATCAAAGCACCGGCTGACGGCACTGTGGCCCAAATCAATGCTTCCCAAGGGCAAAATGTGGCCAGCGGGCAACTTTTGGTGGTTTTAAGCTGAGCTTACTCCCGCATTACTAAGAACCTGTTTTCGCCGCTTATTCCCAAATGAAAAATTAACCACTTGTTTTTTTAGATAAAATAAGTTTTGGGCTCCAATAAGCGAGGCTGCCGCCCTGCCGCCCTGTCGTGGATTGGTAACTATTTGTGAAACGCATGTAAATTCAAATAGATGAGCCCTCTCTATTTGTAAAAATGGAGAGGGTGAGCTGCCAAATTTCCACGACTTGTGGGGTGAGGGCGCCGCAGGCAGAGAGCGATTTTCATAAAAATCCAATGAGTTAGGAGGAGGGGCCCGCGCAGTGCTCTAGCTATATCTGGCCTAAAAATTTAGGTGTCCTGCCCACGAAAACGGGAGAAGAGATTCCCAAAAAGTGTAAATTAAGAGTTTATATCTGGCTATTGGCTTTTTCGATATCACTCAGCTTTACTGCCGGGTGGCGATAGCGGGCCCGAGGATTCTTTTCCCCTTTGGTGAGAATGATGGCCTTATGCGGGCAGGCATGGGCGCAGGCCAGGCAGAGTTCACATTCGCCTTGTGGCTCTGCCTTTAGCTCGCTATAGCGGTAATTATTTCTTGGGCAAACGCGGCTACAAATGCCGCAAGTTATGCAGTTATCAGTTACTGTAAACCATTCTTCCGCTCTGGCTTTTACGCCCGTGGCCGTAAATGGCGTGCCCGGGCGCTTTAACAGCTTTTCATGGTGTTCTCGCTCGGCTGTGCTTACCGCTTCTATCTCTTGTCGTCTGCCATTTATAGCCGCTTTTATGCGCGCCAGATTTTCGTCAAAATGTTTATTTATTTGTTTTTGCTCATCCATGTCAAAGGCCGGTAGCCAGTTGTCCACCATGAGCAATGTGGCGATATAATTAAAAGAATGGCCGCTTTCTTTACCGATTTGAGCGCAAATTTCGGCGGCGCTGCCTTTACCGGCGCCGTAGGTCAAAACAGCAAAGAGGTAATTACATTTAAGCTGCGCTTTTTTTAAAAAAGAGCGCACCATATTGGGCGGCATGTGGGCGTAAATGGGATAGACAATGCCTATTTCTTCCGCTTCATAGCTGAGCTCGCCCTTTTTTAAGGCCTTAGGAATACTGATGATATCGCCTGAGAGCTCGCGGGCCACATAGAGGCTGTTGCCGGTGCCGGTAAAAAAGAAGATTAGGCGCCTTGGTTTGACCTTTGCCTGCTCACCAGCCTGGGGAAAAGTCTGGCTTTTGGGGCCCTCTTTTCCGCTTTTAGCCTCTTGTTGACAGGCCGTCAAAGAGGTAAGCCCGCCCAGCATGGCGCGCCTATGGTGGTGCCCATGATTTTTAAGGCTTCTCTTCTGTTTAATTCTTTAGCCATTTTGGTCTCTTTTCAGCATTTCTGCAAAGCGGTCTATTTTGCGCATTTCCTCAGGGATATTGATGCGCTGCGGGCAGTGCGGCGAACATTTGTTGCAAGCTATGCAATGGTCGGCCTGGCGCAGTTTAGGCACCTTGCGGTTGTAGCCGATTAAAAACTCCCGCCGCGCCTTTTTGTAAGCTGGGTCGCCTTTATCAGTAATATACCTTTCCTCATTTACGCATTTATTAAAATGGACAAATATAGCCGGAATATCAAGGCCATAGGGGCAAGGCATACAATATTGACAGGTATTGCAGGGAATGGTGTCATAAGCGAGCATTATTTGAGCTACATCTTCCAAAAGGGTGAGCTCGGCCGGCGAGAGCGGCTTATGTGGCGAATAAGTGCCGAGATTCTCCCTTAAATGCTCTCTAAAAGTCATGCCGCTAAGTACAGTTAATATGCCGGGAAAATGGCCGGCATAGCGCATGGCCCAGGCAGCAGGGCTCATTTCCTGGTTAGCTGCTTTAAGCTTATTTAAAGCGCGGCGATTATCGAGCCTAGCTAGGCGCCCGCCCAGTAGCGGCTCCATAATAATGGCCGGGATATGGCGTTTTTCCAGCTCGCCATATAAATACTCGGCATTGGTGTTGCGGGTATTCACCTCTTTGGCGTGCTTCCAGTCCACATAATTTAACTGTATTTGCACAAAATCCCAATCAATATCCATACTTAAGGCATGGTCAAATACAGCAATATCGCCGTGGTAAGAAAAGCCCAAATTGCGAATGCGCCCGGCCTCACGCTCTTTAAATAAAAAGTCCAATATGCCGTTATCTATATAGCGGCTGTTAAAGACTTTCATGCCGTCTTCGCCCATGCCAATGCCGTGGAGCAGCATATAATCGATTACGTCAACTCCAAGCTTTTTAAATGAATTTTCGTAAATTTTTATTGATTCCTCGCGGCTCCAGGTGCTCTCGGCAAAGTTGGAAAGCTTGGTGGCTACAAAATATTTGTCGCGCGGGTGTTTTTTTAGGGCAATACCCAGTGCCTCTTCCGAACGGCCCTTGCAATAAGCCGGCGAAGTATCAAAATAATTAACGCCGTATTTTATGGCTTCATCTACCAGGGAATTGACCATTTCCTGATCTATTTCGCCGTCGGTCTCGCGGGCACTTTTGCTGTCTTTCGTCGGCAGGCGCATCATACCAAAGCCCAGAAGCGATATTTTATCGCCGTTTTTGGCGGTGCGGTAACTCATCTCACCGCTGGGCAAATCCATGGTGCCGCCGCGAGCGCTGGTTTTGGCCTCTTTTGAGCAGCCGCCTATCAGGGCTGTGCCGCCGGCAGCCAGAGCTGCTGCGCCGGCCATTTTTATAAAATCACGCCGATTATAATTTTGTTCGCTCATAATAAACCTATATTTCCCGCTGCACTTCGTGGCCCACTACATGAATGGCGCTGAAAGGGCGCACCGGGCAGACATATTCGCAAGCCCCGCAGCCGATGCAGCGCTCGCTGTCAACAGCGGGCACTTTTACTTTTTGGCCGCTTGGGCCATCTATTTCTATCATTTCTATGGCTCCGTTTGGGCAGTGGCGGGCGCAGTTGCCGCAGCTTGTGCCCTCGGCTACTGGCAGGCAGAGGGCTTTTTCCCAAACGGCATGGCCAATTTGGATACTGGATTTTTCCGCCCGGCTAATTTGGGTAATGGCGCCTGCCGGGCAAACTTCGCCGCATTTAGTACATTCCGGGCGGCAATAGCCTTTATCAAAGCTCATTTCCGGCTGCATCAGCTGCTTTAAGGCGGATGAAGGGCGCAAAACGCCGTTGGGACAAGCGGCCACACAGAGCTGACAAGCGGTGCAGCGGCGGGAAAAATTGGCAAAACTTTTGGAACCAGCCGGTTTTAGGGAAAATTCGCCGCGATCCGGCGTCTTACGGGGCTTTAAAGGCGCAAGGCCGCCATCGGTGGTCTTATTATCGGCCCGCGCCCAAGTAGTGAATAAAAGAGCCGGGATAGCCAAAAGAAAGCTGCGTCTTTCCGGGGCGGCGGCCGCACCTTTTGCCCCTCTTGCCAAGCGGTATTTAATAGCTCCTTTGGGGCAATCGGCCAGGCAATTGAGGCAGGCTACGCAGCGGCTGGTATCAATAGTGTGGCGCTCTATATCAATAGCGGCCGCTTTGCAGCGCTTTTCGCATAAACGGCAGCTGACGCATTTTTCTTTATCTATAGCCGGTCTAAAGAGGGAAAAGCGGGAAATAAGGCTAAGAAAAGTGCCGACCGGGCAGACGGTATTGCAAAAGGTGCGGCCGCCGCGCCAAGCCAAAATGGCAATAATGATAAAAGTAAATAGCGCAATAATGAAAGTAGGGAGGCTTTTAAGCCAAATATCGGCCGGGTAAAAAGCATAAGAATCGGCACGCTCGGCTATATAAGCCAGGAGATTATTGGCCGAAAGATAAATAGGTGAGAGGAGATTCTGGGCTATGCGCCCATAAGCGCTATAAGGCGCTATGAGGGTCGCTACGGAATTAAGACCCAAAATGATAAGAAGGACAAAAATTGTAAATATTACATAACGTAGGAGCCCAAAATTTTGGGCTCTAACACCTGATTTATTGCCCTTAAACCGTGCCCCAAAATGCGCAATAATATCCTGCATAATGCCGAGCGGGCAGATTAAAGAGCAATAAAAGCGCCCAAATAGAAGTGTAATAAGCAGCACCGCCAGAATAACACCGATATTTAGAGCGAGAACTGCCGGTAAAAACTGAATTTTAGCTAAAAAGCCCAAGTAGCGGTGCAGTGTGCCGGTAAAATCCAAAAATAGGAGCGTTATCGCTATAAAGGTGGCAGCTGCCACAAGGCGGCGAATTTTAGGTAATAAGGCCATTTTATTTTTCATATTAAATTGTCTCACTAGCCTTAATAGCCAGATTGCGTTTCTCTTCTTGCTCTTTTCGTCTTTTTAAGAGCATCTTTTTCACTACTTGTTTGGGATCGTGAATGAGGAGGTCGATTATCCAAACTGTCAGGCTGAGAGCTAAAACGGAAAGGCCCAAAAAGGCATCATTCAGCATAGCGGCCGGCGTAGGGTTAAAATAGGCGGCTTCTTCGGCCGTAAATTCAAAAACGGCATCGGTAAGCCACATAAGCGAAGAGCCCCAAAACATAAAGCAAAGAGTTTTTAGCCGATAAAGATCTTCCGGGGCGTTTTTGTACCACAAAAAGGTAAAAATAACGGCCGCAAAAACTGATATTAAAAGAGTCATGCTGCCTCCAGCGCCAGAAAAGCTTTCTTTTCCAGCTGATGCGTAACCAGCAGCATGAGCCCCCAAACGGCCAGGCAGAGCAAAAGCATGGCTACGCCGGTGGTAGCCATTTCCTGAACCATCTCGGCGCTGCTTTCCGGGCTTTTCATGGCGGTTAAAAAGGGAAACCAAGGCACGATCTCGCCATGCCACAGGTGCTCAAAGGCCAAAAGGAATGAACCGCCGCCCAAAAGGCGGGTAAGCCAGCTGAGTTTTACGGAAAAGGGCAGATGATCTTCCTTAATGCGCACCTTTTTTTCTTTTTTCTTAACCAAATTGGTAGAAACTTTGGCAATAACAGCTCCGGTAGCCGGGACGATAAAACAGGCCATTAACCTTCTCCTTTAAAAATTCATGAATTAAAATGCACGCCGATAAAGCACTAAGCAGCGCATATATTCGGATAGTAAAGAATTTTTTTAATAAGTACACTAAAAACTTTTAGCAAATTGTGCGGCTTGGTTACTTTTGCCTATGCTTGCCGTTATAACAAGCTAACTGGTTGTCTTTTACGCTAAGCCATTGTAAAAGAATGGCGCTCCGGGGTTTTAAACCCGGCTGGTGGAGAAGAAAAAACATGAATATTACCGTTTGCGGAACAGGTTATGTAGGGCTGGTGGCGGCCGCCGGTTTTGCCGAAACCGGCAATACCGTTTACGCCATTGATATAGACGAAAACAAGCTGGCCAAATTGCGCCGTGGGGAAATTCCCTTTTATGAACCTGGGCTTGACCGCCTGGTTACTCATAATCAGCAGGAAGAACGCCTCTTTTTTGGCAGTGACCTGGCAGCAGCGGTGGCCAAAAGCGAAGTGGTATTCATCGCTGTGGGCACCCCGCCAAAAGCCGACGGTTCGGCCGACTTATCTTATGTGGAAAAAGCGGTGATTGATATCAGTAAAGCGGCTAAAGGGCCGCTGCTGGTGGTGATGAAGAGCACCGTGCCAGTTGGTACCAATACCAAAATGCAGGAACTTGCCAAAAAATATGCTATGGTGCCGGTGGAGCTTCTCTCTAACCCCGAGTTTTTAAAAGAAGGGGCGGCGGTGGATGACTTTTTTAAGCCCGACCGCGTTATTTTGGGCGTTAGGAGCAAAAGAGCCGCCGAGGTAATGGCGAGCCTTTATGCCCCCTTTACCCGCCGCAGCGACCGCTTGCTCATTATGAATCCCGAGAGCGCCGAGATGACCAAGTATGCGGCTAACTGTATGCTGGCTACCCGTATTTCTCTCATGAACGAACTGGCCAATCTTTGTGAAGAAGTGGGTGCCGATGTGCGCTCGGTGCGTCTTGGCACCGGGGCCGACAGGCGCATTGGCAATGCCTTTTTGTTTCCCGGCATCGGTTATGGCGGCAGCTGTTTTCCCAAAGATGTCTCCGCTCTTATTCAGCAGGGTGCCGCTTGCCATTTGCCAATGGATATTTTAAGTGCCGTACACCAGGTTAATGCTCGCCAGAAAGAGCGCCTCTTTAAAAAAATAACGGCCCATTTCGGCTCTAATCTTAAAGGGCGCACTTTGGCTATTTGGGGTTTAAGTTTTAAGCCGGAAACCGATGATATTCGCGAAGCTCCCAGCATGGTGACAATAGATAATCTCCTAAAAGCCGGTGCAGTTTGTCAGGTGCATGATCCGGCAGCTATGGAAAATATCCGCGCCGTTTATGGTGACAAGCTGATTTATGCCGATAAAGCCTTAAAAGCTCTTGAAGGCGCCGATGCGCTGATTATCCACACCGAGTGGAATGAATATCGCAATCCCGATTTTGCTGTTATGGCTAAGAGTTTGAAAGAAAAGATAATTTTTGACGGGCGCAATCTTTATAGCCGCAAGCAATTGCAAAAATACGGCCTTACTTATGAGCCTATCGGCCGCCCGCAAAATGCCGATATGGATTTTTTAGGGGCTTAAAAATCTAAAAGATTGTTTTTCGCTTTATTTATATATATTGTTACCCCCGCTTGGAAGTGTCTCGCTTTTTAGAGAGAGGGAGTCCGCAGTGAAGCGTAATTTGAAAAAATATCTATCGTTATTGGCCGCCGCTATGTTGTCTTCTACTTTCGCAGCTTGCGAAGTAGAAGAGGTTATTCATGGCCTTGAAGAGCGCGAAGCCAATGAAATACTTGAACTTCTTGACGCCACCGAGCCGCCGATTGAAGCCAAGAAAATGAAAGAGGACGGCCGTATAGTCACTTACAAAATTGTGGTGCCTGCCCGCTTTAAGATAGATGCTTATAAGGTGCTCAATAAGCATGAACTCCCCAGAAAGCAGCACAAAGGTTATAACGAAATATTTGCTCAAGCCGGCCTTATTCCCACCAAAGCCGAAGAGCAAGCCAAGAGCCTCGCCGCTATTCAGGGCGAAGTGGCCCGTTCATTGCAACTCATTCCCAATGTGCTGGAAGCCGAAGTAAATTTGGTTATTCCCGAAGAAAATCCTCTGGCTAACCCCGGTGATGAAAAATCGAAGCCCTCGGCTTCCGTTACCTTGAAGTATTTGCCGGTAAACGGCAAGCCACCGGCCGAAAAAGAAGAAGTACAGCGCTTGGTTGCCGCTGCCGTCAAAGACTTGGTTCCGGAGCGCGTAGAAGTTTTTATGGCCGTATCCACCAAAGTGCAACAGGCAGTGGAAGGCGCTGAGGGCGGAGCTCCAGGTGTACCGGCCGCCTGCCCGATAACAGCGGCGCCGATAAGCATTTGTAACGGTGACAAAGAACCGGTGCGTCTCATGGGCCGCGTTATGTGCCCGGAGGCCGCCAGCCTTTTCAAAATGCTCATAGCCGTTTTCGTGGTTTTGCTCCTTTTGATGGGCGGTGGTCTCGTAGTTTTGGTCTTAAGAGCCAATGCCGTGAAGAGCAAATTAAATCGTTTGCAATCCGAGCTGGCTTCCCGCCGTCGTCGCGGTACAGCGACTGCCGGCGGTATGGGTAACGGCAGTATGCCGGCTCCGGCCGCCTCCGGCCTCAATGCCGAAAATGTTGAGGGCACAAGTCACTAAAAAACACTTACCGGCGCTTTTGAGCCAGAGTAACCATAGATGCACCAGAGCTTTTACCCGCTGACTTCCAAACAATATATGCTGCTTATTACCACCATGACTATGGGCGGCAGCGAGTCGGCCGCGCTCTTTCAGTACTTGCCGGAGGAAGAGCAAAAGCTTTTAACCGAAAAGGCCGAACTTTTGACCAAAATTCCCTCGGCCAAGCGGGTGCCCTTTATGGTTATGGAGATGAAAGAGGAGCTAAAAACACTGGGCCAGCATGGCATGGAATATGTCGATCCTTCGTGGATTGTCTATTCTTTAAAAGGCGAATTGCCACGTGTTTTGGCTAATCTCCTCTTTGAACTGCCGCCGCCTCTCGTGCGCAAATTGGTGGAGCGTATTCCCGGAAAAGTGCGCGAGCACTTGCCGGCCAAGGACGAAATCGAAACGGTTTCTCCGGAGCTTAGGAGTGCGGTGCGCTATCTTTTTGAGAACAAATTTCACGAGATGCCGCGCACCATGCGCCGCCAGTTTGTCTTTGCCAATATTATTCTGCTCGATCGCAAAGATTTAGCTACTCTGATTCGTATTTTGGGGCTCGAAGAGCTGGCCCAGGCTTTTATCTCTGTGGGCAAGCAGGCTTTGGCCGAGCTCTGCCGTTCACTCCCGCGAGAGAAGGCCGAAGAGCTCATTGAAGTAGTGCGCCGCGTGGATAAAGTTGACCTTATGGACTTAAAAACGGCCCAGCGCTTTTTGGCCCGTGTTTTGCAAAATTTCAAAGATGAAGAGGACTTATTCCGCCGGGCCGGCATTTTCCGCCTTTCTAAAGCCGCTCTTTTGGAAGACCGGCCTTTCCATTTGGCTATGTCGCAGCGCCTGCCCATCGAACAGGGCAAAATATATCTTGATTATGTGGATAAAGCGGCTGAAATAGCCGAATGGCAAGAGGCAGTTTTAAAGCGCCTGCAAAACAATATTTTTGATAAAATAAAAGCTCTTTCGGCTCAAGCGCTTATTTCGCCGCGTTATGCCAATTTGGATTTTGCTTATCACCAAATTACCGCCGACGGGGCGGAAGGCGGTGCGCCGGCCGCTGAGGCTTAACAACCTAACTTTGGAGGCCTTTTATGTCTAAAATAATCAAATACACCGATTCCGAAGCTTTGCCGGTAACAAGTGTTCCTTTTACCTCCTCCACCCAGGTAACCAAGCGCCCGGTTATCGACCGCGATGTTTTTAATGCCAAAACCGAAGCGGCCCGTATTTTGGAACAGGCCCACGAGCAGGCAGCGCGCATTATCGACGATGCCAATGCCCAAGCCGAGAGCACCATTGCTAGGGCCAATGAAGAAGCGGCTATGATTATGCCGAATGCCCAGGCCGAAGCCGAAGCGCTTATTGCGCGGGCCAATGAGGAGTCGGCAGAACTTAAAGCCACAGCTGAGGAGCGCGGTTTTGCCGAGGGCAAGGAGGCCGGTTCGGCCCAGCTCATAGAGCTGATAGCCAAACAAACCAAAGAATTTAGCGACTTTTGCGGGACACTTGAGCAGGAGATTTTAAGGCTCACCCTCGCTATAGTGCGCAAAGTTATTTCCGAAGAGTTGGAAGAAGGCTCGGATATTGTGGTAAAAATCACTCAAAGAGCTTTAAAAACCGTGCGTCAGCGGCGCGAAATCACCATTCGTACCAATCCGCAGGATATGCTCACTTTGAAGGAGCATAAGCGCGATTTGTTAGATGTTTTGAGCCGCACCAAGGATATTGTTTTTGAAGAAGACCCAGCTATTTCTGCCGGCGGCGTTTTGATTGAAACGGAGGCCGGGCGCATTGATGCCCGCCTTGATACGCAGCTGGCGGTATTTGAAAAAATTTTTGCTGCCCATTAGTCCCTTTGACCGCGGGGCATGCTTGGCCTCGGGAATACCGGCCCGGCGGCGAATTAAATTTGACTAAGGAGCCCGATAAGTGCTAAAACAAAAGAGCCTTTGTTGGGCCTTGCGTTTGCTGTAGGAGAGCTGCAGATGAAAATTCCATTTAACAGACATTCGCTAATATCTTTGGCTGCCATTGCTTCTTGTTTGGCTATATTGCCCTCAAAATCGGCCTTGGCCCAGGATAGCTCTATTATTGCCGTGGTGCATGCTTCCGACCCGGCAGCACAAAAGCCGGCTGCTTATGCCAAGTATTATATAAGAAATTACTTCCAGGCCGACAGCCGCTATGATTCTGTCGAAATAGATAAAAAAATAGATGCCTTATCGCAACAAACGGCCGCCAAGCAGTTGCAACTGGCTGCCGAAATGGTGCAAAAAGGGCGCGAAGCTTATGACAGCTTGGAGCTCGACCAAGCTATCGACTTTTTGCAAAATGCCATAAGTAAATATGAGCGCAATGTCTCTTATCTGGATTCCACGCGCCCGCTCTCCGATGCTTATATAGCTCTCGGTGCTTCTTATATTTTGCGCGGCGAAGAAAAGACCGGTAAAAGAGCCCTTGTCAGCGCTATTCATATTGACCCTCTGGCCCAGCCAGATCCGCGTATTTTCAACCCCTCCATGATGGAAATTTTCAACGATGCCCGCGATGAAGCGCAAAATTCTCCGCGCGGAGCCGTCAATGTTATTTCCAATCCCGGTTATGCCGAGGTGCACTTAAACGGCAAATTTATCGGTGTTACCCCACTTAGCAAAGGCGATATCCCCAGCGGCAGGCAAATTTTCCAGTTGCGCCAGGATGGTTACCGCACTTACGGGCGCGTGGTTGATTTGGCTCCTCATACCGAAGAGTCCATTTCCGGCTCGCTGGAAGCCACTGCCGAAGCCGCCCGCCTTCGCGATATGTACAGCCGCGCCATCAAGCAAATAAACAAAGAGACTATGGCCGATAGTATCCGTGAGCTGGCCAGCTATTTCCAGGTTAATAATATTTTTGTTGCCGAGGTGGCTCTTGAAGGCGAAATGGTGGTTCTCACCGGCGCCCAATATAGTGTGGCCACCGGTCAGCGAGTGAAAATTGCCAAGACGACCTTCCTTTTTGATGCCGAACAATTTGAATATTCAGTGCAAAAATATATGAATGCCAATTTTTCGGCCGAAAATCTAAATAAGCCCAGCATCGAAGATCAGGGCGATAAATGTGTTTCCGGCCAATGTGCCGATGGGCGCCTTTGTACTGCCGACAGCGATTGTGCCGGGCGAGTCTCCAGCACCAAACCCAAAAAAACTGGCTCCCCAATGCCCACTATGAAAAAGGTTCTCGGTTTTGGTCTTTTGGGCGGCGGTGCCGGTGTGATGCTTATTGGTGGCGGTCTTTGGATCGGCGCCGGGAGTAAAGCTTATATTATTAAAGATCCAAAGCAAAAACCTCTTTATTCCCAGCGGCAAATTAAGGATTTTCAGAGCAGCGGTAAAGCTATGGCTGTAGCCGGTGATGTTCTCTTCTCCATTGGTGCTGTTGCTGCCGTGGCCGGCGGAGCTTTGCTCCTCTTTTGGAATCCCAAGCCGAAAACTTCCACTGCTGTCGGTGGCACCGAGACGGCCTCAGCTGTTACTATTTCCGGCAGTTTAGCACCGGTGCAAGGGGGCGCTTATCTCTCCATGCAAGGAACTTTTTAAGCTTGAAGGAGTTAAATTATGAAATCCTTTGATAGATTACCGACTTCTTTAATATGTGCTCTGCTCTTGGCGGGCTGTAGTGCCAATTCGGCTTGGAATCCGGACCAAATCGATGGAGCTAACTGCTCCAAAGATAAATGTGATGATGGCTACTCTTGCGTAGTCACCAAATGTGTGCGCCATAATTCCCTGGGTTACAAAGAAACATGCCTCGATAACATCTCATGCAAAGATGGTCTGGTTTGCCCGCCCAGAGTATTTGCCTGTCGTAAAGAGTGCAGCAATTATTATAGCTCTGATTCAGCTTGTAATGAAAGTAATGTTTTCTGTGCCCCTCTTTACACCAGCGACGGTACTAAATTTTTGAATACCGGTGCCTGTCTGGATGCTCAATGTACAGCTAAAAAAGCCGATGCCAAAGCCGGTGATACTGTTTGTGAAAAGGGCGATTGTGTGCTCTTTAAAACACGCGTAGGCAGCTGCTTTAAAGAGTGTACTTATACCATCGGCGAAGACGGTGCATATAACGATAATCTGGAAACACAAGGTAAAACCTGTCACCCAGTGGGTAGTGGTGATAATCAAACACTGGTGGAATGGCCGAGTGGCACTAAGCTCCAGGGTGAGCCTTGCGATCAATATAGTGCTCCCTGTGCCAAAGGCCTGGTGTGTATAAAAGGCACCGGCATTTCTAAATCCTGCCACAAACTTTGCTCCATTAATGGCGCTCAGCACCTAGGCTGCGAGGCTGATCAACAATGTTCGCAAGCCAAAGGCTATAGTTTCTGCTCTTCCGTTTCCGGTGATTCCAGTACCGATCGCTGATTAGTCTTGATAAACCTAATTAAAAGTACTATTATTCGCCCGTGTGATTTTAGTCACACTGTTTTTGAAAAGAATTGTGTATAGAAATAAGCGTGTTGTTTCTTTAACAAGGAGGAAAGAATGAAACGATTGTCTTATTTGCTTTTAGCCGGCCTTCTCGCCCTGGGCACTTATAGCTGTAAGGGTGATGGGGATGATGGCGAAAACGGCGAGAACGGCCAAAATGGCCAAAACGGCCAAAACGGCCAAAGCGGTAAAAACGGCAAAAGTGGTAAAGATGCCGGTAACCGCCACATTATTCATGTCGAAGCTATCGATGAAGAAGGCGCCGATAACGACGACACCGTAGTTGTTGATTTTGCTCAAAATATCGACACTCTCACCGATGCGATGGCTGACAGCACCATCACCTTCTCTTATGGTCACCGCAAAGGCTTTACCATGACACCGGATACCGATTGCGGCTCTGTGGCTGCTGACGGTACTTTGATTCTCAATACTTGGTATGAAATGGAACAGATAGGTTCTAATAAGGATAACCCCGGTGACGGTATTATCGGAGCCAGCTCCTGCGCTTTGCTTTATACTTCCACCGTACTCAGAACTTACGATAATGGTGAAGTAGAGGAATTGGCTAGAGCTTTAAATAATGCCATCGGTATTACCGATGCTTTCCAAGTCTATCGCGCCTGGGCTATTGATGGCCTGGGTAATTGGAGCAGCTGGAACAATAGCTTTGAAGGCAACAATGAGAAGAATGGTAATGATTATGTTTACATTTGTGCCAACAAAGATATTCCGGTTACCCACTTTGACGAAGATGGCTTAGATGTCGGCACCACTATTGTTATTCCGCCCTTTACTTTGATTGATGCTTTTGGCAACGGCAATGCTGCTACAGTCATCACCCTTATGGACGGCGCTGCGCTTGAAGATCAAGCTGAGCCAGAAGGCCTGGAATTTGATCCTCTTAAATATACTAATGATTCCAACGAGAATTGCCAATTGGAAGCAGGTAGATCATATGTCCTTTGCTTTAACCAGAAAATGGATGTAGATAGCACCATGTATGCTTTAAAGCGTCGCTTGGAAGAGCATTCGCTCATGCAAAAAGCTAATGCTGAAGCCACTATTACACCATCTGGTGCTGGTGATTGTTTTGTTTTTAGTCCTAACAGAGTAGTTGACCTCTGGGGTCTTGCCGATCCTAAACCTGATATGAATAACAATATGGTAGAATTTGCCAAGTGTGAATTGGTGCTGGAACTCGAGCAATGGGATGTTACCAATGCTTATGGCGTTACCAACAGTAATGAGAAAATAGTCTTCCATATTACCGATATTACGCATCCTATGCTTATGTACCAAACTGCTCATATTGATGATTATAAAAATAACAGCACATTTAACGGTGGCGAGCAATTCCCCTATGAGTATGATTCTTTTGAAACCAATAAGAGTGAAAAAGAGACTATAGAGGTAACTTTGGGTACTTTTAACGGTATGGATCTGCCGCGTCCCGAAAACCGTTATCTCATTAAAGATGACGTACTATTCATGTTTTTCTCTGAAGCGGTTCAAAAGAAAATTGGCGATAATGCTGATGCTCTTAAAGAGCTTATTTTTGAAAAATTTGCTCAAAATGCCGAAAAACAAAGCGGCTCCAATTGGAGCAGCGCCACTAAGGATGAGGTAAAGAGTGCCGGCGGCTTTACTTTTGATCCCCCTTCCGGTGATCTCATTCTAAGTGTAACATATACGATACCGTCTGGTATCCGCATCGCGGCTAAAAAAGATTATATTTATAATTCCAGCGCTTTTTCCAATGACCAGATAGTTGATGCCAAAGACAATGCTCCGGTGCAACAAGTTGAACCAAGGGACTTCTTGGCTACTACCAATAACTGGATTGTGCCGCCTGCCTTAGTGCCGCAAAATGTTGATACCGAGACCGGTGCTTTTGATACCATAAAAGTGGTTCTTAAATCTGCTCCTGCCGGCTCCGGTGACACCTTTAGAACAACTCGTGAAGACATCACTTTGCAACCCCAAGATCAAATCATTGTGGTCTTTAACAAAAAAATGAATGTTTCCGTAACTAAAGCCCATTTGGCTTGGGTTATCGGCCATGGCTCTTTGGATGGTGCTCAGCGCTTTGCTCAAGATCCCAACGATCCAAATCAAAATGCGCAAGCTGTCGATGGTTTTACTATTGCTGATTATCAGATTGATACACCAATTCCTTGGACGACTGATGATCGTACCCATACTTTTGTGATTACTCTGGCAAATGGCCAGTACATCAAAATGAGAGACGGAGCTGAAAAAATGACTTTCAGCATGGCTCCTATTGCTACAGATCCCAATAAAGATTATATTTCTATGGATACTGTGCGCCTCCATGTTGATGAAAATGAGCCCTTATCTGTTCGCCGTGAGAATGTTGACTTCCCCATTCCTCCAACTTTGGAAGAAGTTACTTGGACTTATGGTGGTGACCGCTATTGCGGTAACGATACAGCAGAAGCTAAGGATACGATTACATTTAAATTCAGTGAACCGCTTGATAACGTAAAATCACTGAATAGCTGCTATGGTGTAACCGGTAAGTCTTCGGTAGAATGTGTGAAAGTTGCTATTCAAAAAGCGCTCACCAAACTGGTTATCGACGGCGGCCGTGCCGAAGTTGGGAGCAAAAATTCCGGTGATTGGGAAAATTACAATTCCGATCCCAATAACAAATGGGTTGTTGATGTAACTGCTGCAGCCGGTAATGCTGAATTTGTAGCTACTATCAAAGATGATGTAACTTATAACCCAGACAGCAATTTAACTGCCAGCAACCACCCGCGCTTCAGATTTAGCGGTAGCCAGCCCATTAATTTTGAATTCCCGGCCGAAATAGTGGTAGATGCCAACGGCATTGTAGCTAAAGAAGTTAAAGCTACTCTTGATCCCTTTGATCACCTCAATATGGAACTCACTGTGCTTAACAATGTGCAAGAAAACGATGGCAAATTTGTGGCCAATGATTCCTTCATGATTACCTTTGATTGTGCAATGGATCACTTCCACACCCTTTCGGCTTTGCAAGAAGGCTTTGATACGCTCATGGGCGACGGTGTTGTTCATGTCACTACTTTCCAAAATAGGCCAGAAGATAATTTGGGTCATCAGATTGTTGATGATACTTTCCCCGAGAATATGGCCTACCAAGTTAATATTCTCCCCGGGCAGGAATTTGCAGCCGATGGCGAGAAGATTCTGGTTGTAAACAATGTGGCCACCTTAGCTCGCGGTGATGAAGAGGATGGCGACAATATTGCCATTATTCCCGGGCCATTTAACGCCGGTGTTTCCGATGTTTCTCTGCCCGATGTCACCTTTACTTATGTCAACGGCTCTGCTGCCGGCAACCAAGCTCAATTCAAAGCCGACAAAGCGGTTGAGAGCGGTATCTGGCACCTAATCGGCGTGAGCAAGGGCATGGGCCGCGTTTCTAATGACCTGGCCATCATCTTCTCCGACCAAGGTACTGCTGCTACCCCGGCTCCGTAAGCATTCCTTTTGACCACTCTCATCTATTAGCTACAAATATTAAAATTCATTGAGCTGAGCCCCTCCCCAGCGGGGAGGGGCGATTTTTATAAAAATCCAATAAGTTATGCGGAGAGCCCCTAGAAAAGCGCTATAACTATCTTTTAAAGATCTTTCTCCTGTGTTATTTTAATTTTTTGGCCGTTTTGGCGGCCTTGGAGAATCTTATGAGCGTTTTAAATGCGGCCGCCTGGACGCCGGCGGCGATAGATGAGTATTGCTATATAACGGAAGCGGCCAGGAAATTTGGCGCCGCGGCAATTGCTGATTATTTAAATAAAAATGTGCCTATTAACCGCTATCTTGCCGAGCGGGAAAAGTGGCAAAAAGCGCACTTGAACGCTGCTTTAGCCGGCGGCGGATCTCGGCCAAAGCCCATATCTTTCCCAGAAATAGCAGAGTCCGGCTCATCTTTTTCGCTAGATGCTTTTAAAAATACTGCCATTATCCTGACGGCGGGCGGCGAGGGCGAGCGCCTGAAAAAGAGCCTCCTGGACGCCGGTACCGCACCGGAGGAGCTAAAGGATTTTACCAAAGCTACCTGGCCTCTCGATGGGAAGACCAAAGCGGCCAGTACACTGGGCTATAATTTACTGCTTTTGCGCGCTATTGCCAGAGCGCTGGGCCAAAAATTGCCGGTTATTGTAACTATGGGCTCAGAAGGCAGCGATACCGCCCGCCTTTTGCCGCCCTATCTTGCGCCTTATAATGACGAATACCTCGATATTATAACCGTTTCGCAAGGAGAGCGCCTGCACTTGACTACTACCGGCCGCCTGGTTTTGCTGGCTGAGCCGGATTTGCGAGCGGCTGTTAATCCCGATGAAACCGGCGGCCCCTTTATGGCCCTTAAAAATCCCCATGAGCGCGATAAAGAGGGGCTTATCCATTACCTTTTGGAAAAGGGCATGACAAATTGTTTGGCTCTCCAGGCCATAGCCATTGTAAAGCCGCTTTTAATGAGCTCCCTGGCGGCGGCTCTCAAAACGGCTGATGTGGCTGTTCTGGGCGTAAAGCGTGATTCCTTCCCCGAAAGCGATCCCTTTGGCACTATTGTCAGTTTGAGAGAAGAGGCCGGTGAGCGCACGGTTATTGTGGAAGCCCATAATCGCTGGCCGGCTCTTTATGAACTTAAAGATAAAGAGCATGGCTTTTTACCTTATAACAGCGGTATGTATGCTTTTAAAACTGCGCTTTTGGCAGGAGCCGCCTTGCCGGATTTTATCTGCCCGCCAAAAATAATTACTGCGGAATTGCCGCCGGCCGGCAAAAGCGGCTATGCAGCCACAGACTTGCTCTCTTTGAGCTCTAAAGTGGCTCTATGCCTTACCTCAGCCGACTCTTTTGCTGTTTTTAAAAGCCTTGCCGATAGAGAAAACCTTATAAACGCCGCTACTAATTTGCTGGCCTTTTTGCCGCATATTTATTAGCTTTTTCCTTAGGAGTAGATGATGAAAAAATACCTCGTTATTCTGGCTATGGTGCCCTTTTTAGCGCTCTCTTGCCGCAAAAAAGAAGTCTCGGAAGCCGCAGCGCCGGCCGTAAATCCCGGCAATACCACGTTGCGCTTTAATTTTGATTCCGCCAATGAAACTAAAGATATTTCTTGGCAAATTGACGGTATGCCGCTTTCGGCCGGCAATATGGGCGCGGCCAAAGTCAGGCGCGGTGAGCATAAAATAGTGGTAAAGGCCGCCGGCTTAAGTGGGGAGTTTAATCTTGATGCCGCGAGCGATTTGCCGCTTTTTGTGGAATTTACAGTAGAAAATAATGAAATAAAGCCGCTCTTTGCCCGCAATAGCCGGCCTAATGCTAAACTGGTTGTTAAATCAAATCCCAGCGGGGCCTCTCTTTTTGTCAACCGCCGTTCCATGGGTAATACGCCAGTGGCTATCGACCTTTTGGCCGCCGGCGAGGAGCTGGAAGTGATATTGACCGCCCCAGGCTATAAACTGGCAAAAAAAACGGTGAAACTTAGCGAAAATATTAATAAAGAGTTTATCACTATGAAACCTTTGGCCGAGGGGGAGTCGGTTTTAGAGACTTCTCTGGAGAAGCCGCTGACGAAGCTTTCTATTGATTCCCCGGACAGCCCGGGAGCTAAAATTCTTTTAAACGGCATAGATATCCACCGCGTAACGCCGCAAAAAGATTTGGAACTGCCCATCGGGCTTTATAATGTGACGCTGGTGCGGGCCGACGGAGTGAAATTTACCTTTAAAACCGAGCTGTTGGCCGATAAGCCGGCAGTTGTTTCCGAAAATATAAAAGACCGCGAGCCCCCCACCGGGCCGGTGCCCGGCCTTTTGGTGCCTTCGGAAATTACCGAGCCTTCCGGTGAGGAAGGCGCCGGGGAGGGTGGACATCACCATCATGGGGGCCACCATGGCCACTGAAGCTTTGGCCGGCGGTAAAAGGAGCTATTGGCAAGTAACTAAAGATCCCCAGGTTATTCTCATTTTGCTCTTGCCCCTTTTTTTAATTTATTCGGTGGGCATTTTGGCCACCGGCGGTGTGCGCAACGGCGTTGATTTAGTGAGTGATTTTTTGCGCGGGACTATCTTTCGCGGGAGCGATTTGGCCTACGGAATCACTATGCTTGCTGCTCTTATCGCCATGATTTTTGTGCTGGCCAAATGGCGGGAAAAGCGTATTTTTGACCCCAAAATATATCTCGGCGTTATTCTGGAAGGGGTGATTTATGGCAGCTTACTCGGCACCATCGTGGTGCGCTTTCTCTCGATTTTGGGCGTGAGCGCACTGGCAGCCGGCAAGGCCGGATGCGGAGTTTTTTGCAATTTTACCCTGAGTATCGGCGCCGGCCTTTGGGAAGAAATCGTTTTTCGCCTTCTTTTAATCGGCCTGCCGGCCTTTTTACTGGCCAAACTTTATCCGGAGCGCAAAAAAAGAATCACCATCGTTCTTATTTTGGTGAGCTCACTGATTTTTAGCGCCGTTCATTACCTCGGCTCTTTGGGGGATGCCTTTACGCTTTACAGCTTTTTGTTTCGCTTTTTTTGCGGCCTTCTCTTTGCGCTGCTTTATTATTGGCGCGGTCTTGCTGTATCGGCTTATACCCATGCAGCTTATGATGTAATGGTTTTGGTGTTTTGAGCAAAATATGAGTGATAAAAGTATTATTTTATTGATTTTCTTGCTTGCGGCACTGCTGCCGGCTTGCAAAAATACACCCGCCTGCTTTTCGGACAGCGATTGCGCGACCGATGAATACTGTCTTGATAATACTTGCAAAATAAGAGAGCAGGTTACTTATGAGTGCCTTAAAGACAGCGATTGCCCCAAAGAGAGTGATGTCTGCACCAAGGGCCGTTGCCTTGATTCCAGCCGCGCCCATTTTTGCCTTAAAGACAGCGATTGTCCTTTAGATAAATTTTGCCGCTTAGGCATAGGCGATTGTGTTGAGTGCCTGACATCGGCCCAATGTGATGTGGCGGGCGGCGCGGTCTGCCTGATAGATGGTAGATGCGGAAAACCTCTGGGCTGTAAAGCACAAGAAGAGTGTGACCCGCTCTATTGCCGCGAGGATACCGGCGAATGTGTGGAATGTCTTGATAGCAGCCATTGCCGGAATGGCCGGGTGTGCGATTTAACTGCCTATTATTGCCGGGCTTGCAAAAATAATCAGGATTGCGGCGGCGCCGAGTGCCTTAGCGGCACCTGCCAGCTTTGGGGCGAATGTGACGCCAGCAGCGATTGCGGCGGACAGGCTTGTTATCAGGGGCGTTGTACCAGCTGCCTTGATAATACCTATTGCGGCGAACGGGAGTATTGCGAAACCTCCTCCGGCCTTTGCAAAGAGGCCGAGTGCTGGCCGGGGGGCGCTGCCTGTAAAGACGGTAAAGTTTGCCGCGACAGGCAGTGTCAAAAGTGTCTTTATGATTATGAATGTCCGAGTGATAAAGTTTGCGCGGCCGCCGGTTGTGTCAGCGGCAGCGAACCTGGCTGCTCTGCCAATAGCGATTGCCCGGGCGGGCTGGTTTGCCTTAGCGATTCTTGTAAGCCTTGCACCGCCAACGATGATTGCACTAAACCGCTGGCCTGCGATTTGTCTAAAAATCCAGCTATTTGCGTTGATATGTCTGTTAACGGCCCCGGGGCTCTTGGGGCAACTTGCACCAATAATAACGATTGTAATTCCGGCTTTTGCCTGATTATCGCCGGCCAGTATGTCTGCTCCTCTTTTTGCATAGGTAGCGGCCTTGGCCATAGCGACGGCACGGCAGATAATAAAAATGTCGATTGTCCGAGCGGTTATCAGTGTCACCAAGCCAATAGCGGCAGTACACTTGATGGCCATAGATATTGTGTTGGCGCCGCACTTTTGCCTGCCGAACCGGGAAATCCTTTTAGTGCTCTGCCGGGGGCCAGCTGCGCCGCAGAGGACAACAGTTGCCAGACTTCCTGCGATTTTGCCTCTTCCTCCTGCCGCCGTTTTTGCTCCGCCGATAGGGATTGTTCTGCCGGCGAAGTGTGCCAGGCGGAATATAACAGCCTTGGTAATCCCACCGGCATTCTTTCTTGCGCCGCTCTGGTGCCTTACACCAGCCTTAAAGAGGCCGGTTTTACCTGCGGGAATGGCCGCGAATGTCTGAGCGGAGTTTGTAGCGGCTATTGCTATACGGCTTCCGGCTATTCTACGCGCCTTTGCAACAATAATAACGATTGCGCTGTCGGTGAAACCTGCTTTGGGGTTTGCCGCGACCCTTGCCGTAGCGGTGCCGATTGTAAGAATGGCGAAATTTGTACTCCAAGGCCGCTTTCACCGTTAAAAAACGGTAATTACGACGGTGATCTTTGGATAAATATCTGTGATGACCCTTATTATGCTTATTGCTCCAAAGAGAGCCATTGCACCTCCGCCGAAACCATGGCCGATAATTACACCCCCGCTTGTGTGGAGGAGCGCTGCTCTTGTAAAAAAGATGAACACTGCGCTTCAACCACCGGTATATGTTTCGGCGGGCGCTGCATTACTTTGGCCGAGGGGGAGCCTTGCACCGACGATGCCAATTGTGCCAGCGAATGGTGCTCTCTTAGCGGCAAATGCACCTCAATTTGTGCGGTTGATGCCGATTGCCAAAATAATAAGGCGGGGCAAAAGTGCCGCAATACCTACTACGAGGGTAGCGCCGGTGGCATTATATATAGTGTAGGGCTTTGTGATAATTAGGAAACTTAAGGAAAAAAATGCAATTATTTTGCCCATGCAAAATAAAGTATAGCCGCAAAACGGAGAATGTGTGTATTATAGGCAAGGCTTCCGCCGGTGGCATGGGAGCTCTGAAGAAAAGTATAAGCTTTTGAGCTTTATATATATGTTTTTTGGAGGTTAGAAATGAGTGCAATCGGCAGTGGAATGGGTCCACAAATTAATCCCTACATCGGTCAGATTGGTAATGAACAGCAAATTCAGCAAACCGGCAATCTTGGTAAATCCAATAAAACCGCCGGTATTACCGGTAAGAGCCCTCTGGATGTCGGTTTTGAGCGCGGCAAAGGCAAAGTGGCCAGTGAAGTGGCCCAAAAAGCCGGTCAGGTACGCAATCCCATAGTGGAAGCTGATGAATCTTTTGTGGATTTTGATGCCGGCGTTGCCAAAAGCGCCAGCAAGTCATCTCTTTCTGCTGCTTTAAGCTTGGAAGATTTCGACCCTAATGAATTTGGTGGCAATAAACTGAGTAATGCCGCTACCGGTATTTTAGAATCCAAATTCTCCGCTACCGATGCCGATGTAGCTAAATTGCAAAATATGGCCGATTCTATCGTCC
>JAEEML010000017.1 GCA_016283195.1 Deltaproteobacteria bacterium
CTCTAACCATGCCCACATCACTTTTACCATATACTTCGATTTTCAGCTTCATTATAACTCTCTCAAGTAGAGGTGAAAGAAACCAAGACACTTAATAATATCATCTGGCCCTCTGGTCAAGAAATCATGCAAAAATAAAAGTCCATTTAACCGCTTTACCGCGGCCAGGAAGTGCAATTATCCACAATCTTATCAAGCGCGTAGTAGTGATTCCGGAGCTGGCCGGCGAGGTAGAGCGAGCCGGTGACTAAAATGCGATCGTCGCCGTGCGAATAGGCAATGGCATTTTCCAAGGCTTCATCAGGGTCTGGTACTACGCGCACCATAACGCCGCGTTTTTCCAAAATAGCCGCCAGCTCCTCGGGAGGTAGTGCTTTTTTGCCGTAAACTATGGGGGCGGTGACAATGGCATCTTTAGAATATTCGGCCAAAATATCGGCTACAGCTTCGGCATTTTTGGAAGCTAACATACCGATAACGGCAATGAGCTTGCCGCGGAAACGGTCGGCGCAGAGCACTTTAAGAGTGGCCGCCATCTTTTGCGGATTATGAGCGCCGTCTAAAATAACTCTGGGGCGCCGTTTCATAACTTCCAGGCGGGCCGGGAGCCTGGCATCCCAAAGACCGTCGCGGATGGCTTTTTCGCCAATACTCTGCCCCAGCATCAACATGGCTTGTTCACAAGCTGAAACAGCGAGGGCGGCATTTACTGATTGAAAAGAGCCATCGAGAGCGGGAAAGAGGCTGTTTAAGGATAAAATACCATGATAATTAAAGCGGTTATCTTGCGGGTCATCAGTTAAGCGCTCAAATGAACGATTTAGATAAAGCGGCTCTAAACGGGCGCCGGTGGCGGCGGCAACTTCCTCGGCGATTTTTGTAAATTCGCCGTCAACAAAAATCAGAGGCACATCTTTTTTGGCAATGCCGAATTTGTGGCGGGCAATTTCCTCCAAAGTGTTGCCCAGGCTCTTTTCATGGTCAAAACCGATGGCGCCCACCACTGTGGCCACGCTGTTTAAAACGTTGGTTACATCATCGCGCCCGCCGACTCCGGTTTCGATAACGGCAATATCCACTTCCTGGCGCTTGAAATGTTCCAAAGAGAGAGCGAGCGAAGCCAGGCCGTGAATGGGAATTTCCGGCGTTTTAAAACTTTCGATATACGGTTTTAGCCAATTGACGATGGCGGTGAAATCATCGCTATCTATATAACGGCCGTTTACCCAAGTTTTTTCGGTCATGGATTGCAAATAGGGCGAAGTATGTAGGCCCACCTTGAGACCGGCTGCTTTTAAAATATGGGCAATCATAGTGGCAATAGAGCCCTTGCCGGAGGTGCCGGCTATATGGATGGCCGGATAAGCCTTTTGCGGGTTGCCGATGAGCTCCAAAAAGCGCACCATCCACTCTTTGGGTGTAAGGGAACTTTTTTCCACCTGATCTTCTGGGCGGATAAGCCCTTCATTCATATATTTTGCGGCAGTAAGATAATCGTTAAAACTCACCTTTTTCTCCATAACGGCAGGGCCCGGCCTACGGGGCAACCATAGACAAGAGCTAGTCAATTATCGGGGAGTTGTCAAGGAACGGGTTAGTCATAGATTCAATTAAGATACCTGTTTAGCCAGTCATGGATAGTATCCCACCAGAGGCGGATATTTTGCGGCTTTTGTACAAAGTGATCTTCATCGGTAAAAATGAGTAGCCTGGCTGGTACTCCCCGGCGCTTTAGGGCAGTGTACATCCCAAGCCCCTGCTCCAGCGGTACGCGAAAATCATTAACCCCATGAATGACCAGGGTGGGTGTTTTAAATTTTTTGGCAAAATTATGCGGCGACCATTTTTTGTAAAGTGCTGGATTATCATAAGGATTGCCGCCAAATTCCCATTCGGGAAACCAAAGTTCCTCGGTAGAGCCGTATTTGGCGGTTAAATTATAAACGCCGGCATGGGAAATGAGACAGGCAAAGCGGCTGGTGTGGCCGGCCAGCCAGTTGACCATATAGCCGCCGTATGAGCCGCCGGAGGCACAAACTTTGTCTTTATCAAGCTCGGAATGCTTTTCTAATATAAAATCAAGCCCTTTCATAATATCATTGTATGGAATATCGCCCCAGTGCCGGGAGATGGCATCGGTGAATTTTTGGCCGTAACCGATGCTGCCGTGGAAGTTGATCATCGCTACGCCGTAGCCTTTGGCTGCATACATTTGGGCATTCCAGCGCGGGTGAAAATCATCGCCGAAGACACCTTGCGGGCCGCCGTGGATGAGGAGAACAAGAGGCACTTTTTGGCCCTCTTTAGCTGTAGCCGGCGGCAAATAGTATAGCTGCACATTTTCATTTTTGGCGCCCTTAAACCAGAGCTCCTCGGGGGCTTTAAGTATGACCTTTTCGCGCCAGGCTTTATTAAACTCACTGCGGGCAATTTCTTTATGATTGCCGGCACTTAAGACAACCAGCTCCGGGGGCTGATTTAAAGCTTCGCCAATCATGGCTATGGTGCCGTCTTTGGCGATGGAAAGGTGGCTATAGGTGAGCTCATCGGCGATAACGGTAGTTTCTCCGCTCTTTAATGAAAAGTAATAAAGCGGTTTTTTGCCATGGTGATAAGCGATAAAGTAGAGGCCCTCGCCGTCAGGAGCCCAAACATATTCTCTTATGGGGCGGTCTAAAGAGGCGGCAAGTTTGGTCACCATTTTGGTTTTGAAGCTATAAACCATGAGGCGCGGTAAATCGGCTTCAAAACCGGCTCGCTCCATGGATAAATAGGCGATTTTTTCTCCGTTTGGCGAAAATTTGGGGCTGTGGTCGCTACCTTTGCCTTGCGGGAAGGAAAAGACCTTGCCATCCTTAATACTGGCAATAAAAATATCATTATTGGTGCTTAAAGCCACAGTTTCGTCATGGTTGGAAACATAAGCGATATATTGGCCATCGGGTGAAAAGGCTATATCTTGCACGCCGCCCAAATCAAGCGGCGGTACATCGTAAGAGCCGGGGGTGAGGTCTCTAAGTTGCTGATTTTTCATATCAAAGAGCACTAGGTGACTGCGCCGCTCATCGCGCCAACTATTCCAAAAGCGGAATAAAAGATCATCGTAAACCTGGCCGCTGCTTTTAGAAGCTGCTTTTTCGGCGAGTTTTGCGCAATTACAGGCCATATCCTGGCAAGTGGGGTAAAGTTCGGCCACCATAGCTACGGAACTTGCATCCGGCGCAACCAGGGGAGCAGAGAGCGCGGCGCAGGAATTTGTTAATACTCTGGGATTGCCGCCTTCCGGGCTTATAGCGAGAAGCTGACTGTCACTGGCGCCGTCCGGGGTGGCAATGTAATATAATTCTTTGGCATCGGGGCCCCAGGTGGCCATGGAAGCACTGGCACCCGCTGTAAGCCCCTTAGTTTTTTTGCTTTTAATATCATAGATATATATTGCTTTTGGCGTTTTGTTGGCTTTTTCGTTATGTTTAGCCACGGTGATGGCGACATAGCGGCCGTCCGGTGAAATCTGGGCCTCGCGCAGCCAACTTACTTCAAAAAAAGCATCAACGGTTAAGGGGGCCGGAGTAGCCGCTGTCAAACAGGAAGAAAGCAGCCAGGTAAAAAGTAATTGGCTCATTTTAGGGCTCCTTAATAGGTTTTTAAGCTATGTAAGCTCGTTTAGATTTTAATTTGCTACACCGGGAACAATAATCGGGCCAAGCATATAAGCTTCGTAATCCTTAGGCCAGATATAAATATCCGGAAAATAACCGTTTTGGCAGGAACCGGTGGAATTTCTGTTGCACCGCAGGCTGGAAAGCAATTCGGTTATAACCGCCAGGTCGATATTTTTGTCGCCGCCGATATGCGCTTCGGTAGTGGCCGGAAATTGCTGCTTTATAGAGCGCAGATAAGTTTCCAGCTCCGGAGTTTCAAAAAGGCCGGTAGCTCTTCTCGCCAAGGTCATTGAGGGAGCACCGGTGGGACCAACGAGAATATTTTGGCTGTCAACAATTTCCAAAATGGAACTTTTAACGCGCACGGCAAAATTGATAGAAGGAGCGGAAGTGGCAAATGAACGCGCTTTGCGCTCTTTTGCGGGCGGCAGAATTTCTTCTTGCGAGGGCAAACCTGTTGCGCGATTAATAACCATAATGCGAAAATCGGTAATACCGGCCTGGCCGGCGGTGGCCATGATGGCAATCAATTCGTTTAAAGTAAGGCGGGCATCGCTGGCAATGAGCAGCGGCGGGTTTAAATAAGTATCAATATTGGCTTTGGTGATTTCCGCCGGCACCTGATTGAAACCAAGGAGGCTTAAATCGCGCATTTTATGCGCAGTGCCGGAGATGAGGTTGGTCCATTGCTGACTGGCATTATAAAGAGAAGTATAAAGGCTGGCCACGAGTCCGCGGCCGCCGTAACTGTCCGGGGCGGTTAAATTGGACTTAAGAGCCACGGCTGTTTTGCCCAAATAAACTGTATTTTGCTTTATAGAGAGGACAATAGCCGGTTGCACTTCGGAATTGGAAAGAATTTGCGGCAGGGAGATAGAGGGTGTTATCTCCTCATTTAAAAAATCGTTAAAAGTAACCGGCTTTTCGCAGGCAGTTAAACCGGCAACGGCCATAAAAGCGCTAAGGCAAGCAATAGCAAGTCGTTGATATTTCATAATACTATAACCACGATAACAACAGTTACTATCACGAAAAGAGCAGCCAGAGCAATGAGGCTCCACATGGGGAGCGGCAGGTGGCGCTTTTGTTCCAAATCTTTGGGGGCGAATGATTCAATTGTCGTGCGCTCCATCATGGCATATTGAGGAGTGGCGGAAACAATTGTGGAATCGCTGTTATTCTGCACTCCGGCGCGGATGGCATTTAAATCCAATTGCCCGGTGCCCATAATGGTGCGTTCCTGGTCATCGTCAATCAGGGTGGCCAAGTGGGCCTCTATTTTGCGGAGCAAATTTTGTGATAATTGGTCACGGCTTTGAATATGGCGCAAAAAATGGGCGGCATTGCGCAGAGCTTCGGACCGCTCATCTGGGGTGGGCGGGTTGCCGCCAAGCAGAATCTCAATGGTGTCGTTAGCGGAATTCAAAGTGAGGGAAAGCCCAGGTAATTCTAAAGATTGTTTTATAATATCAGCACCTTGCATTTGTGAGCGCAAGGCAATTCCCGGGCCTCTTTGTTCTATGTTTTTGGTATCGCCCCGTTCAATGGTGCCGCTCGGTTTTAAAAGTGCGGCCAGGCGTTCTATTTCTTGGATCTCCATGGTAAACCTCCGGAAGATTCAAACGGCGTGCAATGATATACGAATTATGAAAAATCTTCAAGAGGTAGCTAAGAGCTTAAGCAAAAATATGCTTTAAGAGGAGCAGCTTTGCCTGGCGGAAATTATTAGGCTTTCTTTTCCGGAGCTTTTTTGAGCCCGCCTTTAGGAGTGGCATTCCAGAGAGTAGCCATGACAATAGCACCGATTATGGCAAAGGGAATGGGCCAGACTTTCCAGATATTCCAACCCATGTGCTGTACAATATAAGGCACAGCCGGGCCGACAATGGCACTCGCCAGATATTGAGCGCCGTCGATGAGGCCGGCGGCAGTGGCCGCAGCTTTCCGCCCGCCGAAATCCATAGCCGAAGCGCCGCCTACCATGCCGTGCGCACCGTTGACAAAAAAGCCCATGAGGCAAATCATCACGCAGCCCAAAATGGGTGTTTTGATGCCCATGACATCCTCAAAGAGCCAGAAGGAAGCCAGTAACACGATAATGCCGACAAAGCCGATAACGACCATAGGAGCGCGGCGGCCCTGAATTTTGCGATCGGAGAAAATGCCGAAAGCAAAACCGCCGATAATGCCGACAATAGCTACGCCCCACGAGGTAACGTGGTATAAAATATCGGTTTTGGTGACGCCGAAATTCTCGGTAAAGTAAAGGGGCCACCAGGAATCGACTATAGAGCGGCGGGCAATGCCCAGCATCATGGCACCGAGAGCTATTATCCACATGGTTTTATTGGCAAAAACCTTTTTTAGCACTTCCACCATGTCGAATTTTTCGTTAGCTTCGGCCGCACCGCAACCGTCGCCGGTATCCATATCTTTGAAGCCGGCCTGGGCGGGGTTATCTTTGACGCCAAAGAGCACGAGAACAAAGAGAATGGCTACGCATATTGCCGGGATAAAGAAGGCCCAGCGGGTGCCGAACCAGGCGCCCAAAAGCGGGGTGACGGAAAAAGCCAAAATAATGCCAAAGCGAATGAGTACGCCGAAAATGGCCGAGAAAGTGCCGCGCTCTCTGGTGTGGAACCATTGGGAATTGATTTTAACAATCGAAAGGGCGCCGAAGGATTGGAAATAGCCGTTAATGGCCCAAATAATGGCGAGAGTCCATACCAAAACCGGCATGGAGATACCGCCGGCGAGCCCGGCTGTTTGATCGACTATCAGTTTATTGCCGTCCATGTGGGTGACGGGGGCGGTGGTAATTAACGAGAAGGAGAGGCCGAAGAGCATATTCATGACGATGACGCCGGCCGAACCTAAGAGAAAAGCCTTGCGCCCGCCCAGTTTTTCGGCGATGGGGCCATTTAAAAAGACGGCAATACCATAGACGAGAGGCAAGAGAAATTCAAAATGACCCACTTCGGTCTTTGTCCAGCCAAAGGCGGCCATGAGGTCGGGCGCCATAGCGGCAAAATTGTAGCGGGTCATGTAGAAGAAAGCGTAGAGGAGACCGATGATCATCCAGTTTTGGGTGCGCCGCCGCTTGTATTCCGGGGCTAAAAATTGGGCAGGAACATCTTGAGCCATATTTTACTCCTTTTTTTTGGCTAATAGCCGTTATTTAATAGAAATTTTAGCCATTAAGCGCGGCTTTAATGCGCTCTGCTATAGCCGGAACGGTGAGGCCGAAGTGCTCGGCCAGTTTGCCGGCCGGAGCCGAGGCACCAAAGGTATCAATGCCGATATTCAGGCTTTCGCCCAAAAGAGCGCGCCAGGGCATGGTGGCCCCCGCCTCGATGGAAACTTTCAGGCCGCTGCCCAGAATTTCCGCTTTATAGGCTTTATCCTGAGCGGCAAAAAGCTCCATGGAAGGCATGGAAACTACGCGGAAATTAAGGCCTTCTGCAGCAAGATTTTCAGCTACTTTAACGGCTAGTTCCACTTCGGAGCCGCTGGCGATGATGGTGCCTTTAGCTTCCTTAGCGGAGCACAGAACATAAGCGCCCTTTAAGACATCTTCGGCTTTAAAAGCGGCATCTCTTTTTAGCGGAGAGACATTTTGCCTGGAAAGAGCCATGACAGTGGGCCGCCGCCTGTTAGTGAGAGCGATATACCAGGAGAGAGCCACCTCGGTGGCATCGGCCGGGCGCAAAACCAAGAGATTAGGAATGAGGCGCAAAGAGGCAATATGTTCCACCGGCTGGTGGGTGGGGCCATCTTCGCCCAAAAAGATGCTATCGTGCGTCAAAAGCTCGATGGAGGGAATATGCGAAAGCGCAGCGAGGCGCACCGCCGGCCGCAAATAGTCGCTAAAGACCATAAAAGTGGCCCCATAAGCGGTGAAAATATCGCTCAAGGTAATGCCGTTTACAATAGCGGCCATGGCAAATTCGCGAATACCAAAACGCAGGTTGCGGCCGGCAAAATCCTCGGTGACATCGGCATAGCCGTTTAAGTAAGTGTTGGTGGAGGGGGCCAAATCGGCTGAGCCACCCACCAGCCAGGGGAGATCTTTGGCCAGTTCGTTCAAAATCTTGCCGCTTATCGAGCGGGTAGCGGCCGGCTTGTCGCCGGCGGCGGCTATAGCTTTCTCACAAATAGCCAAAAGCTCGGCAGCGCTGGGCCGCTTGGTAAATTTATCATAGACGGCTTTATGTGCGCCATCAGCCAGCCAGGCGGCCAATTTTTCATTCCAGGCGGCCCGCTCTTTAGCTGCTTTTTCTTGCAATTTAGCAAAGGCGCCGGCCACTTCTTCTGGCACAAAAAAGCTCTTATCGGCCGGGAAGCCGAGGGCCTCTTTGGTGAGGGCTATCTCTTCGGCCCCAAGCGGCGAGCCGTGCACTTTGGCGGTGCCGTGCATGTGCGGGCTGCCGTAGCCGATAACTGTCTTTAACTCGATGAGTACCGGCTCTCCGCTGCTCTCGCCGGCCGCTTTTAAAGCTTTGGAAACAGCGGCATGGTCATAAGCATCGACATTTTCTATTACTCGCCAGCCATAAGCGCGGTAGCGGGCCGCCACATCTTCGGTAAAGCTGATATTGGTTGAGCCCTCAATGGTGATGCCGTTGCTGTCATAGAGGCAAATGAGGTTATCCAGTTTATAGCGGCCGGCGAGCGAGGCCGCCTCGGCTGTCACGCCTTCCATGAGGCAACCGTCACCAGCCACCACATAGCATTTGCCGCTGAAAAGATCGCCAGAATCCGGCAAGCGGGCCGCCAGCATTTTACTTGCAATAGCCATACCGACGGCAGTAGCCAGGCCCTGGCCCAAGGGGCCGGTTGTCGTTTCCACGCCGGCTGTCAGGCCATATTCCGGGTGCCCTGGGGTTTTACTGCCGAGTTGCCGAAATTCTTTTAAATCGTCTATAGTTAGCCCATAGCCGCAAAGATGCAATATGGAATATAACATACTTGAAGCGTGGCCGTTGGAGAGGACAAAACGATCGCGCCCCAGCCACTTAGCGTCTTTAGGATCAAATTTCATATATTCGAAAAAGAGCACCACCATGGCATCGGCCAGCCCCATCGGGGCCCCTGGATGGCCGCTATTAGCCTTTTGGATCATGTCCACAGCTAAAAATCTTAAGGTATTGGCACAATTTTTTGCCAGGCCGGTCTCTAACGCTTCTCTCATAAAAATCCTCCAATCAGGCTTTAGCGCCTTTAATCTTCCTAATCTATTTAGAGCCCCTTGGCAACACCGGAGAGCTGTGATAAATGGTTTTCTGCCAGTGGGGAGGCATGGTTTATAAAATGTCTGACATGTTTTTAGAATCTAGGCCGGTAACAAGTAGTGTGAATGCCACACAGGCTACTCTGCTCAATGAATCACAAATAACCGATATTGTTAGTGATATTGCAGACGAGGATCTCAGAAAAGATGTTGCCGAGCTTTTAGCGCGCACCATCAATGCCCGGCAACGCCTTTCGGCCATTAATTTGCGGCCCTATAGCGGTACCAATGTGGATTATGAAGGGCTGGAAATATGGCAAAAGCTGGCTCCGCAATTTGGCTCGGCTATCGGCGCTGTTTCCAGCACTTTGCAATTTTTGGCTATTTTGGCCCCGGAGCCGCAGGAAGATTCGCCCATCGACGATAAGCGTATAGATGAAGCCTTTAGTGACTTTGACGATGCTTTCAGCGAAGAGGCTTTTGCTGCCCCGGCGGCCGCTGCCGCTACCGAAGCCCCGGTTACCGGCAATGCCAAGACCGAAAGCGGCAGTGATTTGCGCCTGCGCCTGGCCAATACGGCATGGGCCATCTCTTTTATGCTGAAAGATGAAATTATGCGCTTTGGCTCGCGTATGCGCCAGTCGCATGTGATGATGGACCGCTGGAATCTGCTCTCGGAATTGCAAGAGACCTGTCACAAGCTCTCTAAAGGCCTTGATGCCCTGACTATGGGTGTTTGCAGCGCTTTTTCCTCTGTTAGCCGCGATGAGGTCATTCCCGGCTTTAGGAGCGAACTGGCTTTTTCTCTGGAGCTTAGGCGGCTTATTTTTGAGCTCCGCGACCAAGTGCGGGTGGTGCGTCAAAAAATGGACGCTCTGCCTAAAGAGCAGTGGCGCAGTATTGCCGAAGAAATTTATGGTTTAATCGACAATTTTGTTTACGGCCCGGCTTTTGGTTGGCTTAGAGCTTTTGATAAAAGGGAGATAATTCAGTTTAGAAAAGCTTTAAGAGATACTCTCGATGACCCCAATGCCAAAGGCCGTGATTTTCACGAGCCCATTGAGGGAACGGTGCGTTTCTTGGAAGCTCTGGAGGTTATTAACCACCGCGAAATTCTGGTGGAGCATGATCGTAATGTTTTGACCGAGGCGGCTGCGCATCTCCAAAAAGCTATGCAATTACCGCGTATGGAGGGGCGCCAGGAATTTGCCGCCGCTATTTCCTGCCTCTCCAAAGCCTGGGGCCGCGATACCCAGCTTGATGCTATGGTGGAAATGACCCTCGACCCCATGGCCGATTTAAAGCAAGAAGATATTTTGACCCGCGTGCAACTTGTCTTAAGCGGCCTCTAAGCCATAGTTTATTAATTAAATAAACAGGTTGGATATCGATTCGCCGGTGTGGATGCGCTCGATGGCTTTGGCCAGGAGCGGCGCCACCGAGACTATGCGCATTGAGGGGCATTTATCTATTTTTGAACCAATGGGAATAGTGTCAGTGGAGACAAACTCTCTGATTGGTGATGTATATAGGCGGTGTGCCGCATCAGCGCTTAGAACAGGATGAGTGGCATAAGCATAGACCTCGGTAGCGCCGGCTTTTACCAGTGCTTCGGCCGCTTTGATAATGGTGCCGGCAGTATCGACCATATCGTCAACCAAAATGGCTTTTTTGCCTTTAACCTCGCCGATGACGTGCATCACTTCGCAGACATTGACTTCCGGCCGGCGCTTGTCGATGATGGCGAGAGAGCAGCTAAGGCGTTTGGAATAGGCCCGGGCCCGCTCCACGCCGCCAGCATCGGGTGAGACAATGACCAATTCTTCCGGATTATGGTGAGCGCGAATATCGGCCAGCATTACCGGCATGGCAAAGATGTGATCCACCGGGATATTAAAAAAGCCCTGTATTTGGCCGGCGTGCAGATCCATGGAGATAACTCTGGTAGCGCCGGCGGTCATCAAAAGATCGGCCACCAATTTGGCGGTAATGGGCGAGCGCGAATAGACTTTGCGATCTTGCCGGGCATAGCCAAAATAGGGAATCACCGCACAGATGGATTTGGCCGAAGCGCGCTTCATGGCATCGATCATGATGAGCAGTTCCATTAAATTGTCATTAGCCGGCGCTGAGGTGGGCTCAACTATATAAATATCGGAATTGCGTACCATCTCGCCGATTTCCACGCGGATTTCCCCGTCGGCAAATTGGGTGATGAGGCAATCGCCAAGCTCTATACCGAGCTCCCCGCAAATGGCTGCTGCTAATTTTTTATTGGAACTACCGGCAAAGACCTTAAGTTGGTCACCAGGCATGGGGCCTCCTCAAAAAGAAGAGAAGTGGCAGGGGCGCTAGGATTCGAACCTAGAAATGCTGGTACCAAAAACCAGTGACTTAGCCATTTGTCTACGCCCCTTCAGGCGAAGTGCACTTTACATGGTTTTAAGCGGTTGTCAATAGTTTTTTTTATGGATCAAGTAAAAATGAGTAGCTTTTCTGCTCCTACAAATTCTGTTACATTACTACGCTGGGCGGACGATACGATATGGGCAGTTTGTTCTGCAATCATTTTCCGTTTTGCCGAGCGCGCCAACAATCACGCTTGAACGAAATGAAGGAGACGCAATATTATGGAACCTACAATGGACGAAAAGCTTAAAGCTTGTATCGAATTATGCGAGGAGGGTGACCCGGAAATGTGCGCATTTCTCGGGAAAGAGTTTTATTACGGCTGGAACGTACCGCAGGATCTTGACCGCGCCCTGCGTTATCTGACGGTGGCCTCGGAGAACGGAGATGCTATTTCACAATTTACCTTAGGCTTTATGTACTGGTCTGGCAGAGGAACCAAACCTAATCAGGATGAAGCGCTCAAATGGTTTTTGCAAGCGGCGGAGCAGGATGTTCCGGAGGCGATGTACAACGTTGCCAAGATCCTTCTTTCAAAAGATTTTGAAAAGAATAGAGACGAGGCCATGGGCTGGCTGCGGCGTTCGGCAAATGCCGGTTATGACACAGCTTATGATATGCTCTCCGACCTGAAAAAACTATGAATTAAAAATGTCAAATCTGAAAGATAACGGGAATACGGTCTTGCTGAGAATACTATCAGCTGGCCCGGCAGATAAAGAATATAAGGATTGTTATTGGCCGGGGTTTTGGCTTGAAAAGTAACTGGTTTTGATTGATCGTTGCCTTAGCTGGGTGAATTTGCTGAAAAAGTGTGTTAAAAAGCACGGGAGCAAAACGCTCCGGGTGTGGGAATGAACTAAATAAAGCAAAAAGCCTAGGGGCGCTAAACGGAGGAGAAAATGAAAACTAAAAAACAGGGCAATAACTGGACAGCCTACTATGACCCCGATACAAAACGCTACTTTGCGGAGATCATCTACACCAGCCGTGAGGGGCGGGAGCAGTACAATTACGAGATTACGCAGGATATATACGGCCGTCTGGGCACCTTCAGTGATGACGTGGAAAACGAAAGGCTAATTAAGTCAGCCCAAATGACGTATTCATTTGAAAATACGATGTATGGCACTCTCGGCCCGGAGAGAACGGTTTGGGATAAAGAAGCCAACGAAGCTATGGATAAGTGTGTAAAAAAGGCTGAGAAAAAAAGCCGCTAAATGCCATAAATTCTCTATAAAATTTAGCTGCTTCTTTTCGACCTCACCTAACCCCTCTGAGGAATGTGTCTACCAAATGGGGTACAGTTCAATAATGGGGTTAGGGAAAAAAGCGCGAAGCGCTCTAGGCATATTGAGCCAAAAAAATTGGCGCTTAACCAGCGAAAATAGGAAAACAGCCGGCCTATTCCGCAAAGAGCAGCATGTAGAAAGGAATGGTGTATTTTATGCCCATAAGGCCGCTATTCCCGCTGATTACTTTGTAAGCCACAGTCGGCTTATATGTTTCTATAAAATTGTTGAGCGAAATGGCTTGCCCGTTTTTGGCTTTAACTTCCAATGGGATGACTTCGGCACCGCCGGAACGCTCGAAGATAAATTCTATTTCCTGAGTATTATTGGCATTTTTAAAATAATGCAGCGAGTCAAAGCGCCCCATGAGGCAGGCAAATGCCGCATTTTCAAAAATCCCCCCCTTGGCGGTGGTTTTTAGCTCATCGGACATAATAGCGGCTTGGGTATTAAAACCGAACATAGCGGTTAAAAGCCCGATATCGGTAAGATACAGCTTAAATTCATTGGCTTTTTCGTAGCCTTTAAGGGGAAAGAGGGGAGTAGAGACATTGCGGCATTTTTTTACCAGCCCGGCATCCAAAAGCCAATCGACGGCGCTTTCGTATTTTTTGGCGGTGCCTTTGTGCTCTACTATGCTGTATTGAAATTTGGTGTATTCCTTGGAAAACTGGGCCGGAATGGAGTTATAGCAAGCGGTTATTTTTTGCTTCATGCTGCTTTGGGCGTAGTGCATAATGTCGTCGTGGTAATTTTTTAGAATCTCGCTTTGCTTTTTATGTGCTTCCTGAAAATTATTGCTGGCGATAAAAGTATTTACCACCTCCGGCATGCCGCCGATGCAGATATATTCCTTAAAATAATTGAGATAAAGCGCATTAATATCATCCGGCACTTTCTTATGGCTTAAAAAATAATCTTTGAGGGCTGTTATAGCTTCTGCCGTCACTCCGCGCGCCCAGAGATATTCCTCAAAATCAAGCGAAAACATCTCTATATCTTTTTCATAGCCCACCGGGACGGAAAAAGATTCTTCGTCGCGTTCTTTGTATTTTATGCCCAGGAGCGAACCGGAGGCGATGATGCGATAGCGGCCGTCGATACTGAGAAATTTTAAAGCTGTCCGCGCTTTGGGGCAGGCCTGGATTTCGTCGAAAAATATCAAAGTGTCGTTTAAAATAAAGCGAGCACCCGGCACGCGCAGAGAGATTTGTTTATAAATATCTTCCGGTTCAAGACTTGTGGCAAAAATCTCCTTCAATTTTTCATTTTTTAAAAAATTCAAATAAATATAGCTTTTAAATTCACGGCGGCCAAACAGATCGATAATAAACGTCTTGCCGACCTGCCGAGCACCTTTAAGCAGAAGACTCTTATTTTCCCGCGATGTTTTCCAAGCTAAAAGTTCGTCGTATATCTTTCTTTTGAGCATCAAAAAGTCCTTTCACAAAAGACCAAAACATCATTAGCACAGATTCATTATATAAATCAAGATGTTTTTGTGAAAAATGCCGCTTTTTTGACATATCTTTATACAAAAAATGCCGCTTTTTCGACATATCTTTATACAAAAAGTGCCGCTTTTTTGACATATCGGCCCAAGAAACCCCACAAAAAATGCCGGGCTCTACTGCATATTCTCACTTGGCTTTTTAGCTTTGGCTATATAAAAATCAGCACAGGCCTCTGGCTTAATGATTAACCAGTTTTGCTTGAGAGGCGCAAGAAGAAGCCATGTTTAAGTGCGACTATAAAAGTCTAAAGCTGTGTTTTTATGAATTTCACGATGTTAAAGCGGGCGATATGCCTGATTATGGGGATTACTGCCTTCTCGAATTAAAAGATGGCCGCCACACTGCCGGGCAATGGTATCCAAAGGATTATAATGACCATAGTAGCATTGCCGGGAGCTTTGGCCGTGGAACGGCGGATAGTGTTGAGGTAGATGAAGTAGCGAAATGGCACAGCCTAGAAGGCTATGACCTCACGCCTTTATTGGAAGATAAAGAGCTAAAGCGCATAAATTTAAAGGATGAAAATAGTGGCGACTACTATTTTGAGATTACGGGGTTTAAGGTATTTAAAGACGGCGATTTTCCCAAAAAAGAGCAATTTTGTCTTCTCATCTTAAAAGATGGGCGATTAGCGGCCGGAAGATGGAATAAGCTGAGCGAGAAAAACGGGCAGTTTATCTATGCCTCGGCTCTTGCCAGCCACAGCATGAAGAAAGTGTGGGCCTGGACGCCTTTAAGCGCCGACGAGATCTTTGAGCGCGAAGAGGCAGCGGAAAGAGCGAGATTAAAAGAGGAGGAGCTGAACAGGAATCCTTCGGCTGATCCCAATAAATTCAAATATGGCACAGATATAAACGTTTACTACGAAAAAGCGCTGGAAAAGCTGCGCCGGGAATATCCTTGGGCCACACTTAGGCAGATGAAAAAGAGACAGCCGAACTACGTTATTGTTCCGCGTCACGGGCAGTATATTTTCGGCCAGGACCGTGGGACGTTTATGGGCCGGCAGATAGTTTGGGAATGGAAAGATGGCAATACCGCTGAAGAGTTTATTGATTTCCTCTGTGATTATGCGCGAGAAACTGTGCAGAATTCCAATCCAGAAACTAAATTTAAATATGGTACGGACATTGAGGTATATCTGGAAAAGGCCTATGAAAAGGTTAAAAAGGAGTGTTCTTGGATTAATAAAAACATGCTCCGAAAACACTGTAAATTTGCGATAATACAAGTGGACGGCGAATGGAAATTTGCCAGAAGATTCAGAAACGATAACGAATTTCATGTGTTTGATTGCAGCCCGGCGGATAGATTTATAGAATATGTGGAGAATGAATATCAGGAAGCAGCACTCCAGGCAAATCCGGTGGCGGCTAAGTATGATGTGCCGTTTGGTCATGTTGATCTTCATGGGTGGAATCTGGAAAAATATGTTATTTATAAGCTTAAAACCGGTGACTACAAGGTAAGTGTAACGGCCGGAGACCGGATGACCGGCGGCAGCAGAGAATTCTTTATTACGCCTTACTGCTTTGAAGCTAAAACTTATGAGGAATTTTTAGACCGCTATCTGGAGATAGTTCCGGGAGCTTTTGGCTTAGATAAAGAAGATCTTCTGCCCAATGAGAAATTGAAAAAATTTCTTGGTTACAAGTAAACCTACCGGACACCACTGCACAAAAATGCCGTTTGCGGCAGTTTTGTGCAATTTTTTGCCGCCGGCGCCTATAGCGCTGGCCTTTGCTATGTGAGCGGCGGAAATGCTAAAAATTTAAAGTGGTTGTAATTATTTATAAGTACGCATTGAAGTATATTAGATGGCTACTTTTTTAATCTTTTGGCTTTTTCTCTTAAATGGTTGCCATAGTGGGTTAGTAATTCCGGCAGGCTGTTATCGGAAGCATAGGCAAATATAAAATGGATTTTTTGCTGCCGCTCTTCGTGCAACTGGCGAATATAGGCTTTGAAGTGTTCTGATTTTACCACCAGGTTGTTTTCGGCAGCAAACTTCTTGAGCTTTAAGATGAGGTTGGAGGAATAGACCACGTCAACAGTAAAAAAGCCAAAAAACATGCCGATAAAAAAGGAAAAAGCCAAATTGGCCGAGAGCCAAGCGAGCGCCTCCAAAATATGCGGGTGGATTAAAAAGTAATATCCGGCGCCCAAAAATGCCCAAAAGAGGGAAAACTTGGGGCAAATGATGCCATTTATGTTGCCCCACTCAGTGCTATAATCCCAAAGGCGCACTTTAAAGCATTTTATGGTAAAGAGCCCGGCTATGTATTCAATAGCTGTCATGAGAAGCGCCATGAGAGCAAAAAGAGCCAGCTTGTTCCAAAGTGGATCATGAATAAAACCATGCGCTTCCAGTGAAGCTACCAAGTACAAAAGGCAAAGCCCTTCGCCATAAAGGGGAATATAGGGCCCCACGCAAAAGCCCGGGTTGATCCAGCGGCGGCTGGGGTTGGCCGAAGAAAAAAAGCGCCGGTAAAAGAGCTCCAGCACATAACCGCAAAGTGAGCCGATGAAGAACAAAAAAGCCAAAATGAGAAAGATGTTCACAATGTAACTCCGCCAAAGAGCCAAAAGTGTTTTATGAAAACAGGGGAATTTTGTAAAGGCCGAGGTCGGCGGCTAGAGGCGCTTATTTCCTCACTAAGACAACTAGTGGAATTTATTGGCATCTTGTCCTCTCAATTTGTAAAAAATGGCCCTCACCCCACAAGCAGCGAAAATTATTACATTTCGCCCTCTTTATTTTTACAAATAAAGAGGGCCTAGCTATTTGAATTTACATATATTTCATTGGCTAAATGATAGCACTAATATTTTCCTTTTAGCAGGATAATTATTTGAAATTATATGGTAATTTACCCTCTCCGCCGTCTAGGGGAGAGGGTGGCGCGTGAGCGCCAGGTGAGGTGCTGCTCAGCTTTAGTTCTTTATGCAGCGCACCGAGAAGTGGCCCGTCTTAACGGCGAGTTCCGTATCCACACCGCTATCAATTGTCAGGTAGAAGGCGCGGTTGTTATAGCCCTCGCCCTCGCCCTCCGTGGACGACCAGAAGATGGCGAACTCCCCGAAACCGCAGTAATTGCCGTTGTAGTAGTCTCCAGCAGGGAGTGCGGAAAAGCCATATTTATCGGCACCGTTCGCCCAAGTAGTGGCCCGCAAGTTCTCAGCTATTGTGGAATAATCGTCTTCCCCCATATAAGTAAGAAAAAGTTCATCCAGCGTTGGTAAATGCCAACCAGATGGACACACTTTCATGGCATCTTCCCAGGTATAAAGGCAGCCGTATTTTTCTACAAAATCAGTATCGCCATCTTCCGGGTCAGTATTGGCATCACAGGTAACCGGTGTGCCGTCTGTCGCCTGGTCGGTGGCCATATTCTCCGCCATCCA
>JAEEML010000098.1 GCA_016283195.1 Deltaproteobacteria bacterium
AACGGCGGCGATAACGGTAATACTGCCCTTAAAGGAGATATTAATCTCAAGCTGGCTTTAAGTTCCGGTGAGAAGTTACAATATCTTTGGGTGACTGCTGCCAAAGAGGGCAGCAAAGATGGCCAGGAAGTGGTTGCTACTTTGGCTTGCCCCAAAATTGCCGATTGCTCAGGGTTAAAAGAGACAGAAGACGGTTATGATGTATCTCTGCCGCTTGGTGAAGCTGCCGCTGATGAGGTCAGGGTAACAGTGACTGCGCTCACAGCCAGTGATACCGCCAATTCTCACGACGAAGTCACGAGAGGGCAGGGGCTCTATCTCTTTAGCGGTGAGGTGGAAAAATGCACTCCTGGCACCTCCTGCCGTGTAGAAGCAAAACGCGGCGAAGTGGCTACCGTAAATGCCAATTTTGTCTTTGCGCTAAAGGATAATGAAGCCGGCGGTAGCGGCAAAAAAGCCGATATTACTGGCAGGGATGCGCAAACAGATAGGCCTAAAGAGGAAGATAGCCCGGTTAATGGCAGCGCAGATAGAGACAACTACTTTATCGTAACTCTGGCTCCGGCTGTAGGTGCTCCGCTCTCCGAGGTCGCTTTTGCTATGGGGCAGCGCTCTGAAGGTGCTGGCCTCTACTGGAAAGGCTCGCTGCCTAAAGACCTTATCATGTTGGTAAAATTGCAGTCTGGTGGCCAGCAGGTGGCGGCTATGCGCCTTAATCAAGATGATGCCTGCACTGAACTTTTGATTTACCCGGATGAAAATAGCGGCGATCTTAAAGCCGAAGCGCAAAAACTCGGAAAAGAAAATTTTAAAGCAGCTTGCGCTGTTCCTGTGGGCGCCTTGGCCTCTTTTACCCGCTGCGGCGATGAGGCGTGCGTCAGTGATTCCTGCGGTGCTTTAGTAGAGCTGGCGGATATAGAATTACCCAACGATGCCTTTAGTGATGGCCTTAAAATTTCTCTGGACTCGTTTGCTGATGATGCCGAATTACAAAAACTTACTAACTTTCGCGGCCTGCCCAAGTGGAGCATTAGCGGTGCGCTTATGAATAAGGAGACCGCTGTACAGTGTCCGTATTATATTAGAATTAAACCGGAAGTTGGTGTGCCATACAATTTGTTGCCGAGCCTCACTGGAGTTCCCAGGCAGGTTTTAGCCCATGATGGCGCTATTTATGTCCTAAGTGACAATTTTATAGAAGAAGCCGGAGATAGCGATAGTGATCCTACACATAATAGCGTTGAGCTGAATGTGCTAAAAGTTACCCCGGCAACCGGCGGTTATCAAAGTGAAAAAATATATTCGGTAAATATTGATGTCGGAGTGGCCGATAGCAATTTGCAACCAAGTATTAATGATATTTTTGATTACCAAGTTTTTACTAAGTTGGTGGTAATTGATGGTAAACTGGCGCTCTCTTATGGCCGCTGCGATGAAAGTGCCCAAAGTGGTAATGACCAAATTTATGGCTGTTCATATATATCGTTGGCCGGTGAAAGTTGTGGAAAGCAGTTAACAAAAGATATTCTTCATTCCCCCCAATATGGCAGTGGCGGTTATATCGCCGGTAATTTTGAGCTGGCCGGAATATCTATTGAGACCAATAACGGCGTGATAGAGAAAAAAGCTGTAGCTCAGATTATGGTGCTTGTCGGTTCAAGCTCCGAGGCCCTCGCTATTACCGTGACCGATGAAGATGATACAGTACTTTATGAAGCTGATTTTCAGAATAATTATGAGAATGTAGTGTATGATGATATAACTATTAACAATATGGTTGTGGCCGAAGCCGATAAAAATATGATTAGGTATGTAGGTCTTGTGAATGAGTATGGTATTTACAGTATAGATTATACCACTGACGATCTTTCAGAGTTAGAAATGCCGGTTCTCTACTATAACACACCGTCAACTACTTATTTTGACAAAGTTATTTTTGGCCCAAGTGATAGAGTTTATGCCATAAAATTTGAAGAAAACATGATTTATAGCTCCAAGGAGAGCATCTGGAATCCCGCACCTGTAGTGGAGGTAGATTATAATGGGGATCAGAGCACAGATTATTTGCTGCCAATGGAGCCTTTAGTAAAAGTGCCAGGTGTCTCGGCTATGGATATTATGAATAATACTCTTTATGTGGCTACCAGCGATCCCAAAGGAAGTACGCTTTATGCTGTGGATATTAATAGCAAGCAAATCACCAAAGCTCTGAGCTTAGCGCAAAATGAGGCGGCACTTGGTTACCCGACAGCTCTTCTTTACCAAAATGGCGATCTTTTGGTGGCCGATTCCGCTTTGGGGCAAATAAGAGTGGTGGATATGGCCGCCGGTAGCGAAAAAGCGCCCATCGGCGTTTATGACGGCGCCTCTTTGGGGGCTTCCAAAGTGAGCAATGCTTCTAAACATAATTTGGGCAAAATCACGGAATTAAAGCCATCGGCAAACGGTTTTTATATGGCCACCAATTTGGGTAAAGCACATGTACATTATGAATTTGACGGCGACACAAGTTTGATGGAACTTCCTCTGGCTGGGATATATGAATATGTAAAAGCTAATGATGAATTAACTCTAAAAGCGGGTAAAATTAATGTCTCTAATGTTGAAGAATACTCTATGAGCGAGCAAGAAGCAGAGATAAACTTATTAGATAAAGGTCTTCTTTTGGATAGATTTGCCAGTAGCGATAACAGATATTCGCAAGTTTCCTGTTACCGCAGGGCCGGTAACAATGGCCCTGATTGTCAGGTTCAATCAGGGCTTTTTTCCGAGCAAGAATCGGATATGGCTTACCCAGTTAGCTTTGCCACTTTTAATAACGGGATTATTGTCGATGCCGCTTATTGGACAGGGGAATATTTGGAATTTAATGGATATTATGCTTCAACTAGCGGTATTTATTATGGAACACTTGGCGAGGCCGGCTGGAACACAACTTTTAGAGCCAGTGTCACTATGGAAGACGGAGCAACAGAAGTAATAATAGCTTCCAGAAATGGGAATAGTGTGGGCTGCGCTATACCGGAATATAGCGAAAGCACAGGAGATACTATTGATTTTAATCATTATTCTCTGGAAAAAATTGTTTTAAACGATGTTGTAAATGAAAAACCAGCGAAATATGGTGTTTCTTACAGGGAAGGTAGTGATTTTGTTTATATGGGCAATGATTCTTGGGCTTATATAACGGCTCTGGCAGCCGATAGCGCCGGTAGAGCGCTTTATGTGGCTGTCAGTTATTATGATTATAATCAGAGCTATAATAAGCAATTTGGCAAAATTATTAAGATTTCTTTTAAAGATGAAAATGGCAAAGTGCCTCTTTGCGATCCGGAATCCCAAAGAATGCCGCAAGCTGAAGAGGTGGCCAATATACCTTCCAATATCGAAAATCTGGCCTACATCCCCGCCGAAAATGGCCGCCCGGCCGATCAGCTCTGCTATAGCATAGCGAGCAGTACCAAGCGCGTTGAGTGCGTAGTTATTAGTGAGTAACCAATTTCAGAGCCTTTAAAGAGCGCCAGCTTTAAGCCCTTCCCCCGAAAGCGGTAACCACCTATTTTCTCTAGCCTTTTTTGCGATTTTGTTCATCGAAAATTTGCTTTAGATAGTCTATGAAGGCGGCTATCCATACCAGGTCTCAAGTGTGGCCTCTGACTTTTAAGACAAAACAAAAGAGCTATATTTTGTAACATGCCATAAATAAAGTTATTTTTATTGAATGGCCGGGGTCCAGGGGGGGCCTGGTCGTGCAAAGGAGGATGGGGTCGGGGAGGAACAATAGCGCTTCGAAAGTAGCGTGGTTCCTCCCCGAAAAAGAAAAAAGACATGAATTTCTAATATGAGCCAGACACCAAAAATCCGCACGGACCCCAAAACCCTGATTTTAAAAATTGATTTTATCTAATACAAATAATGAGTTAATTTTTTTGATATGGGGTAAGTGGCGCAAACAGGGACTGTTTTTTAGGCTGCTTCTTTAGCGGCTTCTTCGTCAACCGCTTTAACGACTACGCAGGTGATATTGTCGCTGCCGCCGCGCGAGTTGGCGAGGGCCACCATCATTTCAGGCACTTGCTTAAGTTCGCTGTAGGCGAGAGCCCGGCCCATTTCCAGATCATCGGCATAATTGGCGAGGCCGTCGGAACACATGAGGAATTTATCATCAGCTTCCAGAGGCAGAGCAAAAGTATCAACTGCCACATCT
>JAEEML010000099.1 GCA_016283195.1 Deltaproteobacteria bacterium
AATTAAAGGCTCTGGCCGAATATGTGCTGGAGGCGGTGGAAGAAGCGCAGGAGCAAGTATTAAGTACCGGCAACGGTGAGCAAACGGCATCTTTGGAGAAATTGCGCCTTTCCATGGAAAAGATAGCAAAACAAATGGATGGCGATCCTGGCGTTGGGCAACTGGCTTCAAGGCGCTTTATTAACAGTTTGCAAAAGGCCGCCTTTAACATCTTTGGTGTGGTTAATGGCTGGCAACATGTGGACAATATTGAGCCGGCCAATTTGCCGCCCAGTTTGCGCGACCGCTTTGTGGCCAGTAACGGCAAATATGTTACATATTTTTACCCGGCCGGTTCTTCTTATGATGCCGAATTTCTTGAAAAGCTTATAAAAGAGGTTAATGCCGTGGTGCCGGAAGCTACCGGTTTCCCGGCTACGCATCAGGTCTTCTCTAATATGGTGGCCAGTAGTTTTCGCATAAGCTCGCTGGCTGCTATTTTAGTAGCTATTTTGTGGATGATCTTCCTCTTCCGCAATGCCAAGCTCACTATTTTGGGTGCTCTGCCGCTTCTTATAGGCGGCACTTGGATGATTGGCCTAGAGTATCTTTTGGGCATGAGTTACAATTATACCAATATTATTGCTCTCCCCCTTATTATTGGTCTCGCCATTGATTATGGCGTCTGGTTTGCCCATTCATACAGTGCCGCCGGCGGTAAGAGTGGGGCTTGGCAAGTTATTCGCCAATGCGGTCTTTCTATCATTTTGGCAGCCGGTACAACGCTTATTGGACTTGGCGCTATTTCTTTAGCCGAATATCAAGGTATTGCCTCTATGGGCTATGCTTTGATAATAGGATTATGTTGTTGTTGCCTCGCTGCCTTGGCGGTGGCGCCGGCTTTTGCCAAGATAACGGAGAAAAAAGATGCGGATAAATAAAAAAATAGCTCTTCTCGCTTTATCATTAATGTCTCCCTCTCTTGCTTTTGCTGCCGAACCGGCGCCGGTTTTGGTGTGTTATACCGCCGGCCCCATTGATACCAATGCTGCTCAAGAAGCTATGGGCTCTATTATGAAAGTGGTGCAGCGCTTGGGAAAATTGCCGGAAAATAGTTTCAGCACTACCTTTGTAGCGAGTATGGAGGAGTGTTATAAAGAGCTGGCCGAGAAAAAGGCCCAATATATTTTTCCCTCCAGTGAGCTATATTTGAGTAAGCAAGCAGAATATGGCCTGGAGCCTCTGGTTAAGCCATTTGTCAGCGCTGTACCTTTTGATAATTATTACATGATTATTAAAAAAGACACTTTTAAAAATTTGGAAGAATTAAAGGGCAAAAAAGTTGGTGGGGCAGTTTTGGAGGAGCCGACCTTTTTAAAAAAGGTGGTTTTTCAAAATAAATTAGACCCGGTTACTTATTTTTCATTGGTAAAAACTCCGCGGCCGGTAAAAGCTCTGCGCGACCTCACCAAAGGCAAACTTGATGCTGTTATGGTAAATGCTCAACAATATAATGCCATGAAATCATTGCCATTTTTTGAGGAACTATCAGTTGTCTATACTTCTCCGAATATCATGCAATTGGGGCTTGTGGCCTCAAAATATGCCCAAGCTGATGTTAAAGAAAAAGTAAAGACCGCGTTAGAAAAATTATGTAGTGATGATGAAGGCAAAGGCCTCTGTCAGACCTTTGGTGTTGAGCAGTTTGTGAAAACGAAACGAGCGGAATATGCCGATTTGGAGCGTGTTTATGCTGCTGCCAAATAAGAGGCTCCTGCTTTGTTGCTTAGCGGTGCTGGCTCTGGCCGCTTGTCATCCCAGAGTTCGTGGCCCGGTACTTAATCAATCGGTTTCTGATTGCCGCGATTATGATTTTTCCAGAGATAATCTTGATGAGCTGGTAACGCGTGACGCTTCGGAGTTTGAGCTTACCTGTTTTATCAAAAAAGCCAATCTGGCTGTGCCTAAGCCATATTTACATATTTCCCTGGCTTATTATTATCTGGCAGATGCCGAAACCGATGAAGGGCGCCGTTATGCTCTCGCTAAAAAGGGCTACTATAACGGTGATTGGGCAGTAAAAACCGCAGCCGAGGACGGCCGTTCTTATTATGCCGCGGCGGTGAATTTGGGCCTCATGATGCAGCAGGACCTTTTGAAAGCTATGGGCAATGTGGGCCATTTAAAAGAAATGCTTGAAAAAGCTATTGAAATGGTCCCGGTTTTTGATGAGTGCGGAGCTTATCGCGTTTTAGGGCAGCTTTATGTGCGGGCGCCATCTTGGCCGGCCAGTATCGGTGACCCGGATTTGGCAGTTGAGTTTTTGCAAGAAGCCGTGAAATTAGCTCCCGATAACCCGATAAATCATCTTTTCCTGGTTGAAGCTCTTTGGGAGAGCGAAGGGCAAGATGCTGCTGATGAGGCTAAAGAGCATTTTGTGCAGGCCGAGACACTGTTTAAAGAGGAAAAATGGCAGTTTCAGCGCCAGCAATGGGTTGTCCTTATTGAAAAAATGGCGCGGAAATTAAAAATCCGCTAATTTAACCTAATTTAGCTTAACTAACCAATTTTAAAGAATTTATGGCCGCCACATGGTGGCGCCGGTGATGTTTGAGCTGTCGGCGGGCAGAATCTGGCGCAAATAGCTCTTTAAAGGGCGGCCTTTGCGCCAGTCACGCGGGTAACCCAGCGAAACTTCTTCAAAACGCACGCCCAGGCGGTAATCGGTGGCGCGCATGTGCATGTGGCCGGAAATAGCAATAGAAATATTGTATCTTTTAATCCAGCTTTCGGTGATTTTTGAGCCGCACCAGATAGAATAGCGCGGTATGCGGTAGAGGCGGCAGAGCTCACTTAAAAGTGGGTAGTGGGTGACTACAATTAGTTGTAAATCCGGTGGCAGAGCGCCAAGCCGTTCCTCAGCTATTTTAAAACGGGCTCTGGCCCAGTTGGGCACTGAGCTAAATGGCGAGGAGAGCAGGTAGTTTTCATCGTTGCTATAGATACGCGCTTCGTGAGCCCAATCGAGTGCTTTGGCGGCCGGTACATCATTTGGGCGGAATGAGTAATCATAGAGAGTAAAAAGCGGCACTATGCAATAAGTTTGTTCGGCTATAGTGATTTTGCAAAAAGGATCTTCCGGTGTGATAACCCCATATTCGCGGGCTATTTTGATTAAAGAGGCGTATTTATGCTGACCTTTGCCGTCAGTTGAGTGCGGCATAGTCCAGAGGTCGTGATTGCCGGGGGTCCAGATGATTTTGGCAAAATGTTTGCTGAGCTCTTGCCAGGCAAAGCGGTGATATTCCAGCTTCTCGCCAATGTCGCCGGCGACAATCAGCCAGTCGTCGGCAAAATCCGGCAACTCGAGCAGTAGTGCACGGTTTTCTTTATAACTCAAATGTAAATCACTGATGGCCCAAACTTTCACGGCTCTGTCTCGTAAACAAAAGTCCTACATCTTTTAGCAATGTTTTGCGGGCTTTGTGAAGAGATAAAATGCTCTCCGCAGCGATAAGTTTGGCAATAAGCCTGTTTTTCGGCTTTTTTATCCTTGGGGCGGGTGAGTTCGTTATCTTTGGGGCAACGTTTTTCGGCTTTTGGACAGGTAGAAAATGAGCGTTCTTCGGCTTTTAGAGCATAATATTCTTCTACCCAGCGCGGGCAGTGCTTTAAAAGATCATGCAAAATGGCGTGAGTGAGCTCGTGAGCCAGCAGATTGCTCAGGTTTTCCATCTGATAGAGCTGATCTATTGGCGGCAGGCAAATGATATCCTCTCTGGGCAGGTAACTGCCGCCGCTCGGCCAAACGGCGCGGCAACGGCTCAGATACTCATTTTTGCTGGCGCTTAGTTTCACGCGAATCAGTGGGCGGCGCTGTTTAAAGAGCTCGCTTGCTTTGGCGTAAGAGGCCTCAAGTTGGCGCAAAAGGCGATCGGTCGCTTCCTGGGTGAGAGTATTTGGAGCAGAAAGCTCAAAGTGGTCGGCAGAGTAAAAGACTTCGGCAACGGCCGGCCTGGTAAAAAGCAGAAGCAGGGCGAAAAGGGTGATAGTTAGCCGCAATAGTTTCATTTTAGCGGCTTGGCGCTAAAGCCCAAATCGTCCAGTTCCATAACGGCCTTGGCTACTTGCGCCGGGTTGCCGTTTATGGTGACGGTTTTTTCATCTAAATTTACACTAAAATCCAAAGCGGCGGCGGTGAGGGCTTTGGTGATGCGCTCAACGCATTTTTGGCAGTGCATATCGGGGACACTTAAAGTTGCCATGCTAATTCTCCTTATAATTTATGCCTTTTTAGCCGTAAGGCATTGGTTACCACACATAGTGAGCTAAGGCTCATGGCCAAAGCGCCAAACATGGGATTTAGGGGCTCGCCGGTTAAAGGATAAATGAGGCCGGCGGCGAGGGGAATGCCGAGAGTGTTGTAGCAAAAAGCCCAAAAGAGATTTTGCTTGATATTTCTGATGGTTAATCTGCTTAGGCGGATGGCGCGCGCCACATCGCTGAGGTCGTTTTTCATGAGAACTATCTGCGCCGAATCCATGGCAATATCGCTGCCACTGGCCACGGCACAGCCGATATCGGCCTGAGTGAGGGCCGGGGCATCGTTGACGCCGTCGCCCACCATGAGCACCTTTTCGCCGGCTTCCTGCAAGGCTTTTATATGGGCAGCTTTATTCTGCGGCAAAACCTCGGCAATTACCGTATCTATGCCGGCTTCAGCGGCGATGTGCTCGGCGGCTCTCCTGGTGTCGCCGCTTAAGAGGGCAATTTTTAGCCCCATGTTATTAAGAGCGGTGATAGCGGCGGCGCTGGTTTTTCGCAAAGTGTCGGCTAGCCCCAAAAGGCCGATGAGAGTGCCTTCTTTAGCCACAAAAACCAAGCTGGCGCCCATTTTTTCCAAATCTTGCGCCGCAGTTTCAAAGGCAGAATAATTTATGGCATATTTTTCCAGCAGGCGGCGATTGCCGGCTAAAATAGTCTGCCCGGCGGTTGTTTCGGCTACTAAACCCAGGCCGGGAAAATTTTGGCTCCTGCTTATATTAACTTTAGCGGCGATATTTTTATCTTTAGCGGCGCGGACAATAGCGGCCCCGAGCGGGTGGGTAGAGAGCTCTTCCACGGCCCGGGCCAGAGCTAGGAGTTCATCTTCGCTGATATCTTTAGCGATGATTTTTATCACTTGCGGCTGGCCGGTGGTGAGGGTGCCGGTTTTGTCGAAAACCACGGTGCTGATCTCTCGCGTTTTTTCCAGCGCCGCCCCGTTCTTTAATAAAATGCCGTGCTTAGCTCCAATGCCGGTGGCTACGACAATGGCTGTCGGGGTGGCGAGGCCCATAGCGCAGGGGCAGGCAATAACTAAAACAGAAGTAAAGATAGTGATAACAAAAGATAAATCTTTGCCGAGCATAAACCAAATAGCGGCGGCTATTAGAGCAATGGCCATGACGATTGGCACAAAAACGCCGGCTATTTTATCGGCCAGGCGGGCAATAGGCGCTTTTTTGCTCTGTGCTTCTTCAACAAAAGCAATGATTTGCGCCAAAGTGGTATCCCTGCCGGCGCGGTTTACTTTAATATGCAAAATGCCGTTAAGATTGATGGTGCCGCCGATAACCTGGCTACCGGCACTCTTTTCTACCGGCATGCTCTCACCGGTAATAATGGCCTCATCGGCTGAGCTCTCACCTTTGATGACTATGCCGTCGGCCGGAAGGCGATCGCCGGGGCGCACCAGCACAATATCGCCGACTTTTAAGGCACTGGCTTTAATAGTGTGTTGCTGATTATCTTTTATTAAAATGGCAGATTCCGGCGTGAGCTGCATGAGGCCTTTGATGGCCCCTTTGGTTTTGCCTATAGAGCGGCTTTCCAAAAATTTACCCAGCGATACCAGGGCGACAACCATAGCCGAGGATTCAAAATAATAGAATGTGTCACTAGCCAGGATTAAATTAATAAAGCTATAAATATAGGCAGTTACGCTACTGAGTGCCACCAGCGAATCCATATTGGGATTTAGTGTAAAGAGCGCTTTAAAGCCGCCCAGATAGTGGGCGCGGTGGATAATAATGACCATAAAAGCCAGCGCCGCCTGCAAGGGGAGCAGTTTTCCGCTCATGGAGAGATACATAAGCGGCAGGCAGAGCAAAATGGCGCTTATAACGGCTACTTTCTGCCTCTTTAGGGCGGTGGCGTTATCGTCGTCTTGCTTTTCCTGGGCTTGCTCGTCAATAAGAGCGGCGCCAAAACCGGCTTTTTCCACTTTGGCAATGATTTGTTCCGGGGCCAGTAGTGCCTCGTTATAGGTGATGTTTAATGTTTCTGCAATGAGGTTTACTTCGCTCACTTCTACACCGGGGAGTTTGCGTGTAACGCGCTCTACGGCTGCCGAGCAGGCGGCGCAGTGCATTCCGCTGATGTGATAACGCTCTGATTTCATCAAAGAAAAACCTTGATAGTCAAACAAAATAAGTAAAAAAATGGCACCCCCGACAAGATTCGAACTTGCGACCTACGGTTTAGGAAACCGCCGCTCTATCCTGCTGAGCCACGGGGGCGTCGCACGATTATATAGGGGCAGAACTCCTGCAAAGTCAAGAGGGCAATTAATTTTGTGACGACCAATTAATTATTAGACACCTAGGCTGTTTTTTGGAGAAAGTATCGACAGAATAATTATCACACGCTTAGTTAACAAAGATTAGTAGTATTAATCAAGTTTGCTTATTTCTTTAGCTGCTATTTCCTTTTTAGCATTTTTCCTGGCTGCCTCCAAAGCGGCGTCTTCATCAAGCATTTCTTGCCATTTGCCTTCCGGCATAGCCGATACCCATTCCACACGTTTTTTATCCATCACCCCTTCTTCCGGCATAAAGACAAAGAAATAATGAGGCATAAGATAATTCTGAATGCTGTTTCTCCCCAAACGGAGATAACCAAACTCCGCTCGTTCCAGATAGAGCCCATCCAGTGAAATTTCCCGTTCTTTAAAACGTTCTTTAATCTTTTCCAAGGCTTCTTCTGGAGAGATAAGTTCTTCTATAGAAATTGTGCCGATTTCTTCAGCATCGCGAATGGTGCTTTCAAAAGAGACAAGATTACCTTCTAAATCCATGTGAATAGCGATTTTCCCACCGGAACCGATAGTGGGAATACCATCCAAAACGCTGTTGAACGCAATGGCCACCTGATAGGTTGTTTCTTCATTATCACCACTAGCTTCATCCAACGAAACATTTTTATAGTGGCGAATTTTATAAGGAGTGAGCTCCGCCGCCGTAAGTTTTTCGCTAAGCCCCAAATCAGCAAGAATGTTTTGGGCTTTTTCGAGATAAAAATCATCGCCGGGAATTTCTTTAGCCCCTATGCCTTTGTGAAATTTCTGGCGATCTTTATAAAATACTGAGTGGCTGTTTTCATTGTAGCGAAATACCCGGCCATTTTCTTCTACCTGCCAGCCGTCTTTGAACTTTTTGGGATTGCCGCTGTTTTTCAAAACTTTATTGGCGGTAATGAGATCATCGTTTTTTAGGCGATACAAAGGAAATACCTTTTTTTCCTGCTGATAAAAGTTTTTATAAAGCTCTTGAGCAGGAAGGTCATAGGTAAAAGCAGTTTTTTGTAGTGCAGGCTGCTGCAATACCGAAGTTGTTTCCACACTATTCTCGATAGTAGGATCAGGCGGTGGCGTAGGAGCACATTTAGTATTTAATCCCTCACACTTATTGCAAGCAGGTAAAAGGAATAATAACCCAAGCAAGCTACTAAATAGTACTTTTTTATACATTTTTATCTCCTTTCGCTTGAATTTTATAACTTACACCACCAAAATAGCCAATCACACATATGGCGGATGTATAATGGCCAAAAATGGCTTGCTTATAAAAGCAGCTACGCACGTGACAAAACCATCATTGCCTTTTTGGCGCCCTGCCATAGCCATTCCTTAAAAAAACTTTAAACTCGTCGCCATCGGCGAAAATATAGCTCAAGTTTATGCTGGGAGAATTTGTTGTCAAGGAAAAATAAAACAGTCTTATAAAGAGCGCAATTTACTTATGACGGATTTGTCCGCGAAGCTTTTGAGGCAATATTTTTAGCCAGATAAGATTATCATTGAAGCTCTTCGTCCATAGGGGTAGAAAGCCCATTTAGCGGCCGCCGCTTTCGGGGGCCATAAATGAGGTTTTTATGTGCGGAGTAATTGGTTTAGTTTGTGAAAAATATCGTGATGACCTGGGTGAAATTGCCGCTAGTCTTTTAAAAACGCTGGAATATCGCGGATATGACTCCACTGGCGCGGCTATTCAGGGGCGCGGCACGCAAAAAGAAGACATTATTTTGCGTAAAGATGTGGGGGCGCCCAGCGAGATGGTGCACAAACTCGGCATTACCGCTCTCGGCGGCGAGCTCTTTTGCGGCCAGGTGCGCTGGGCCACTTTCGGAGCGGTGACCAGGGAAAATTCCCAGCCGCATCTCGTTGATTGCCACACTTTGCTCTATGGTGCCCACAACGGCAATGTTACCAACTGTGACACGCTTAAAGAGTGGCTTTTGGGCCAGGGCCATAAGGTACTTTCCGATAACGATGGCGAAATGGTGGTGCACACAGTGGAGCACTTTTTTGCCGCCGCGCTGGAAGAACTGGCGGAGGCAAAGCGCTCTCTCGCGGAAGAGCGACGCCGGGCCATGCGCCGGGCCATTTACGAAGCCAGCCGGCTACTGGAGGGCTCTTATGCAGCGGTGATTGCCGATCCGCTTACCAAAACCATGTGGGCCATCAAAAAAGGCTCCAGCCTCTACTTTGGCTTTGGTGGGGAAGGGGCGGAAGGCGCTTTGGCTATTGCCTCTTCCGATCTCTCTTCAATTTTAAAATTAACGCGCATTTTGCTCCCCTTAAAAGAGGGAGAATTTGTGGAATATACTGCCGGCTATCACAAGCTTTTTGCCATTTTGCCGGGCCCTGATGCCGAAAAAATCCGCGAGATCAAAAGAGATCCGGTGCGTAGTCGCCTGCGGGCTGCCGATACCGCTTTAAATGCCAAATTCAGCTCTTTTATGGAACAGGAGATAAATTTTGAGGCCCATACCATAAAAAATGTGCTCACTATGTTTGCTGGCGGCAGTGAGGCTTCTAAGGTTTTGCACCCCTATATTGCCGAGCTTTTTAATGAGGATAATGAGCGTTTTGCGGCAGCACTTGAGGCTCTTTTGGATAAATATCAGGATGCCGATATCAAAAAAGCCTTTCATGAGCTTATTGACTTGCCGGTTTTTCAAAAGATTTTGCGCGAGATACCGGAGAAGCTCAAAAACGAAGGCACCGACTCTACGCCGGAGCAACTGGCCGACCGCCTGGTTTCTTCCGAACAGGGCTTTTTGGCCGATTTACTCTATATGGCTCGTGATCGTGATGACCTTTTGGCTGTGCGCCTTTTGGATGTGTACCTGGAGCAGGGCGAAGTGCGCGAATTTTTAGCTAAAGTGCATGATTTTATTGAAATAGTAAAACATGCTCTTGCCGGTAACAGCTCTATTTATATGGTTTGTTGCGGCACCTCTTACCATGCGGCCAAGGCGGCAGCTCTTTTCTTTAATGAGCTCTCCGGTGTGGAAATATGCCCCATTTTGCCCGGTGATTTTCGGGCGCAATATGCGCACTCTCTGCGTGATGGCGATATTTTTATTGCCGTGAGCCAGAGCGGCGAGACCAAAGACCTCATTGATGTTATTAATTCCATCATCGCTTCCGGCAAAGATATCCGGCGCATTGCCGTGGTGAATAATGTCAATTCTACTCTGCCGCAGGAGAAGTGCGAGCTCACCATTCCTCTCATGTGCGGCCAGGAAATTGCCGTGCCGGCCACCAAGAGCTTTATCAACCAGCTGGCGCTTTTTTATTGCCTGGCCATGCGTCTTGGGGAAGAGCGCCTCAAGGATATGAATCCCGAATTGCCATTTGCCAGAGATTTGCGCGCCCGGCTGACTACCGAAGAAGAAAAACTGGCAAAATTGCCGCTACTTATCTCTGAAACCATTGCCTCCACCGAGTCGCAAATAGAATTGGCGGCGCGCCTTCTTTATTTGACGCCCAGTATTCATGTTCTTGCCACCAGAATATCGGCGGTGGCCATGGAAGGGGCGCTTAAAATCCGCGAAGTGGTTTTGAATCACACTCAAGGCTATGAAACATCGGAATTTAAGCATGGTCCCAATACCATTTTGGGCTTTAATACCATTATGGGGCCGCAAAGTGTCAGCCGCTTACTTAGCCATTTGGGGGCCACTTTGGCCGCGCTTATTACCGAGTGTGGCAAAAAGGATCTCTCTGCCACCGAAGCGGCGCACCTGGTGCAAGCGGCCAGTGATTCTATTTTTGCTCATAATGCAGTGCCGCTGGCCCTGAATGCCGAGGAAAGCGCCATTTTTGCCAAAACAGTGAAGCGCAGTGCTCTTATTGATGAGCTAAGAGACGATTACCCGCTGATTTTTATCACCGGCCCGGATGAGCTCGATGAAGCGCTCACTATTTCGGCCATCAATACTCACAAAATCCGCGGGGCGCTTACTGTGGTGATAGCCGAAGAAAATCCGGCACTTAGACAGGCAGCCACCAAGCCGCCGATGGATAATCCGGCCTATAATTCCGTTTACATTCCGCTGCCGCGCACCAACAGCACATTGCAAACTATCTTTTCGGCCACAGTGGTGATGCAGCTTTTGGCTCTTCGCATGAGTAGCCTTAAGAGCCACTATTTAGATCGCCTGGGCATTAAAGATCACGGAGTGCACCCCGATGTGCCCAAGAATGTGAGTAAGTCTATTACGGTGGATTAAAATCACTCTTTCCATTTTGCCATACATTCCTATATTAGCTGGTTCAAAGTAGGTGGCGTTTTTCATTATGCAAGGCAAAAACGCCTTGCATAATGCGCCATACCGGCTCAATATTGCCGGGAGCACAAGCGTGCGTGGGTGGTAATAAATACTCATAAACTGAGCCACCAGCATCGGGATGATGAGATGAAAACAGAAGTTGTGTTATTTTCTGCCGTGGATATTGAGCTGGAAGTACCCATTTCACCGGAGCAGGATACAGTGTGGTTAAACAGAGCGCAAATGGCCGAGTTGTTTGACCGCGATATAAAGACAATAGGCAAGCATATTGCTAATAAATATGCCCCTCTCTATTTGTAAAAATGGAGAGGGGGTGAGAAGTCAATAATTTCCGATACTTGTCTGGGTGAGGGAAAATGGAGAGCGAGGCTCTAAGCTCGGTTACTCACCAATAACCATGCACTCCACCCGGTTGCCCTCTTCATTATCAATCACGCTATAGCAGAGCTCTTCGGGGCGGGCATCCGCAGCGGGGATATAAGTGAGGCTTTGAATAGTGGCTGGTATAGTAACTTCGCTCAATATTTTTACTTGCGGGCGATTTCCCGCATTGGGGGCACATAGCGGTATCTTGCTTCCATTCGTATCTTTAAAAGATATCTTCATTAGCCCACCTTCTGTACGGCCATTATATTTATCAAAATAAGATATATAAAGAACATCTTGGCCGTTAGTGGCTATACCAGTAATATTGTGGCTAAACTTCTGTATATTTTCATCGCAATTGATGTTCCAAATAATATTATTTTCGTCAGCGGTGTCTAAATAATTGTTACACCAATCAAACAGCTTAAAGCCTTCATCTTCCTCCATAGCGGCAGAAAAATTG
>JAEEML010000100.1 GCA_016283195.1 Deltaproteobacteria bacterium
CGCGCACGATGCGGTTCATCTCGCGCTGCATAGCTGCCAGTTCATCGAAAATCGAACCACGCATTAATGAAGACCTGAGACTCATAACATACCTCCTATTTTCGTGACCCGGCACCCGCCGGATCTTCCAATCACGCCTTTGAAGTAAGCGCGAAAAAAAGGCTGTCAAGAGGTTTTTTGAGAAAAAGTTGCAATTTATATTAGCGCTTTTTTCTTGCTGACAAAGCGCGGCCTAGCGGCTAGGATTAAGCCGCCTCTTTGGCATATTGGGAGTAGGCTGTGGCAGCAACTAACATCATAGATATTAAAGAAAATGCAATAGTTAATCTCGATAAAGAGCTTTTTGCCATTCTGCTCAAAGACCGAACCACCGGTGCCAATCTCATTTGGGCAACAGGAGATTATGCCGCTTTGGGCCCCGGTTTTAGATTTTCTGACCCCATAGCCCTGCGCGCGGTCACCGGGCCACATGGCGATATTATTCAGCCGCGGGTAGCCAAAAGCCGCGAGCAAAAATGGCAGCGGGTGCGCGATAAAGCCGAAGTATTCACCACGGCCTGGATTTGCAACAATATGAATAACTTAGTTGATAACGCCTGGTTTGGGCGGGAGCATATTTTTAACGAAGAAAGCCCCCAAGGCTGGAAAACACTGACTGCACCGGTGGCTTTTCCCGAGGGTGCCGGGCGCACCTGGCAGGATTATGTCCTTTCCACTCGCCTGGAAATCACCTGCGGTGAGGCGCCATATCTTACCAGCCGCTATGATGCCGTGAGTGGGGAGTATATCGCGCGGGAAGAGCGCATCGGCCTTTTAGACAGAAAACTCCGGATAGTGCGCGAAAATGTGACCAGCCAAAAAGAGTGGCTCATTTGGGCCGAGAAAGCGCTCGAAAGTATTTATGGCTTTGATTATCAGGGCGATAATGTCTTGCTGGCTCGTGAAAACATCTTTTGGAGTATGAGAGAAGAATTTTGCGCTCTTTGGGGCGAGGAACCCGCAGTAGAACAAATGCGCCGCTGGGGGGAGATAATCGCCTGGAATATCTGGCAGATGGATGGGCTCAAGTTTGTGGTGCCGGAAAGCTGCCAGACTAAAGAGATGGTGGTTGAGGATCTTTTTGAAAAACAGGTGGTTAAGAAAGAGTGCGAGGGTTGCAAAAAGAATGCGCCGTTTAAGCATAACGGCATTTATTGCCGGATAAAAAACTGGCGCAGCGGACGGGAAAGCCGCTTTGTGGACTCGCTGAAGGGAGAGAAAAATGGCCGAAAATAATACCAGCCTGATAATGTACACTACCGAAGATGGAATTACCCAGATTCAGGCGACCTTTGACAATGATACGGTGTGGCTCTCCCTTGACCAGATGGCAGAACTCTTTCAGCGTGATAAGTCCACTATTTCCCGGCACATAAAGAACATTTTTGCAGAAGGTGAATATGTAAGTGCTTCAGTTGTTGCAAATTTTGCAACAACTGCCGCGGATGGCAAAACTTATCATGTCGATTATTACAATCTTGATGTCATTATTTCCGTGGGTTATCGCGTAAAATCTCTTCGCGGGACACAGTTTAGAATTTGGGCCATGCAGATTCTTAAAGAATATATGCAGAAAGGCTTTGCCCTTGATGACCGGCGGCTTAAAGAACTAGGTGGCGGAAACTATTTTGACGAGTTATTAGAGCGAATCCGCGATATCCGTTCGAGCGAGAAAGTCTTTTGGCGCAAGGTGCTGGATATTTACGCCACGAGCATTGACTATAACCCCAGTGCGGAAAGTTCCATTGCCTTCTTCAAACAAGTTCAAAATAAGATGCACTGGGCAGCTCACAAACACACCGCTGCGGAGATAATTTACGAGCGGGCGGACAGCGATAAAATGACCCGCCGCGAAATTTTAACTACAGCCGGCAAAGTTACCCATAGAGAAGCATTGGATAAAGCCCACGAAGAATACAAAAAATTCCGGGCCAAAGATGTGGACAGGCTTTCTCTTGTTGAAAAGCATTTTCTTAAAAGTATTGGTGAACTGGATAAGCTCGAGGGAGGGGTAAAGTAATGGCCCAGGTTTTTAATCAGGCATTTGAACAGAAGCTAATCTATGTTTACCGCATAAATGATGAAGCCCATGCAGGAATTTTAAAAATCGGGGAGGCCTCCTGCAATGCGGGTATGGCCTATTTTGCCTTTGAGCCGAACTGCAATGAGCTAAACGCTGCCGCCAAAAAGAGAATTGATCAGCAAACCCAGACAGCCGGGGTGTCTTATGAGCTTTTATATACCGAAGCCACGGCTTATATGAAAGACAAAAATCTGATTGTTTTTCAAGACCACGAAGTCCACAATATTCTTGAACGTTCTGGAATTAGGCATAAATACTTTGACCCGGAACACAAAGCCAACGAGTGGTTTTATACCGACCTAGAGACGGTTAAAAAAGCCATCGCCGCCGCCAAAGAGGAACGGCGGGGCGGCCGCTCCGGCACCCCAAGAGCTCGGTGGCTATTTGCCTTAGGAGATGGAGATCTCTTCGGTGGTTAGAATAAAGTAATCATAGCTCATCTACGAGCAGAACCCTGATTTTGTCCACCTGGCGCAACTGCTTGTCATTCGTCAGAAAAACGTCACATTTATTCTGTATTGCTGTAGCCAGTTGCAGCGCATCCATAGCCTTTATACTGCAATAAGTAGCACGAAGCCACGACGCATATTTAGCAACCTGTTTATCAAGCGGCAATATATTAATAGAGGCATCAAATATAAAGGATTCAAAATCAGTAATTTTTTGTATCTCATTTTGGCGATAAGGTATGACGCAATATTCTGTGATTGTCAGCAAAGAAGTGCATAGCGCGATATTCTCTGCATAATATCTTGAAACGGCCGCTCTTAGTTTTGCAGAATACTGGGCATTGTCCTCCAAAATATAGATAAATGGCGCTGTATCCAGAAAGATTTTAGAACCTATCATCAGAACGCATCCTGTCAACCACAGCCTGAGCATCTTCGTTCCAGACATGGGTGGAGGTATTATATTTTGAAAAATCAAGAGCTTTTCGCTTATCATGAGTTTGGGGTGTGTTTTGTGACAAAAGGAAGTCAATATAATAGAGCAAGCTTTCTTGCTGCATTGCCGTAAGAAAACTTACTTTGTGTTCGAGAACTGCTATATCCATAGCCCTACCTCCAAAGCGGCATGGTACCATAGCTTAACGGTGCTTTCAAGATGGCTATTTGCCTTCGAGGGCGGCGATCTCTTCGGGGGTCAGGTGTAGAGGTTATAGACGAGAGCATTTATTTGCCGGGAGAGTGAGTTGAATGTGGTTTTCAATACGACAACTGGATAAAATTATTGAAATTTTTTGTTCCCATAAATGACGATGGCACTAAAATAGAATTTGGTTAGCTTGCGGCGTGGCCTCTCTTTTCTTGAGTGCGATGCCCGTTTTTGCTCGACTCTTTTACTTGTTTTTCTCCTGCTTTTTCTTCTTTTCGGGGAGGAACCACGCTACTTTCGAAGCGCTATGTTTCCTCCCCGAGCCCCTCTTCCTTTGCACGACCAAGGGACACCCTTGGAACCCGAGTATTTAATGAAAATGGCTTTATTTATGGTATGTTACAAAATCATTCACTTCGTATTTGCCTTAAAAGCCAGAGGCCACACTTGAGAGCGGATCTGGGTAGCCGCCTCTGGCTTAGCCGGGGCTGGCCGCCCCGGCGCTTTTTCTTGCTGACAAAGCGCGGCCTAGCGGCTAGGATTAAGCCGCCTCTTTGGCATATTGGGAGTAGGCTGTGGCAGCAACTAACATCATAGATATTAATGAAAATATGCTAGTTAATCTTGATAAAGGGCTTTTTGAAATTCTCCTAAAAGATAGAACTACCGGCGCTAATCTTATTTGGGCAACCGGAGATTATGCCGCTCTCGGCCCCGGTTTTAAAGCGGCAGACCACATAGCTATCCGGGCGGTTACTGGCCCGCATGGCGATATTATTCGGCCACGGGTAGCCAAAAGCCGCGAGCAAAAGTGGCAGCGGGTGCGCGATAAAGCCGAGGTTTTTACTCCGGCTTGGATTTGCAATAAGCAAAATAATTTGGTGGATAACGCCTGGTTCGGGCGAGAAAATATTTTTAATAAAGAAAGCACCAGCGGCTGGGAAACGCTGGCTACTCCGGTGCTCTTCCCCGGTGGTGATGGGCGCACTTGGGAGGATTATGTCATTTCTACGCGCCTGGAAATCACCTGCGGCGAGGCGCCATATCTTATCAGCCGCTATGATGCCGTGAGCGGCGAATATATTGCGCGGGAAGAGCGCATCGGCCTTTTGGATAGGAAGCTCCGGATAGTGCGCGAAAATGTAACCAGCCAAAAGGATTGGCTTATTTGGGCCGAGAAGGCTTTAGAGAGTATTTACGGCTTTGATTATCAGGGCGACAATGTGCTGCTCTCCCGCGAAAACATCTTTTGGAGCATGAGAGAAGAATTTTGCGCTCTTTGGGGTGAGGAACCCACAGTAGAACAAATGCGCCGCTGGGGTGAGATAATTTCCTGGAATATCTGGCAGATGGATGGGCTCAAGTTTGTGGTGCCGGAGAGCTGCCAGACTAAAGAGGTGGTGGTTGAGGATCTTTTTGAAAAACAGGTGGTTAAGAAAGAGTGCGAGGGTTGCAAAAAGAATGCGCCATTTAAGCATAACGGCATTTATTGCCGGATAAAAAACTGGCGCAGCGGACGGGAAAGCCGCTTTGTGGACTCGCTGAAGAAGAGGTAGACGTAATGTCTGAGAGCCAGAATATTGAATATAAAAAGTTATGGCGGGATGAATATCTTAGGTGGATTTGTGGTTTTGCCAATGCACAGGGTGGCACTATCTATATTGGCGTTGACGACTCAGGAAATGTTGTTGGCGTGAAGGATTGTAAAAAGCTATTGGAGGATATTCCCAATAAGATTCAGGCAGGGCTTGGGATTGTTGCCGATGTGAATAAGAAAACCCAGAACGACCTCGATTATATTGAAATAGTTGTTCGTCCGAGCAATTTTCCGGTGAGTTATCATGGTGAGTTTCATTACAGAAGTGGCAGCACTAAGCAGCAGCTTACCGGAATGGCACTCACTGAATTTATCACTCGTAAAACAGGCGTGCGCTGGGAAGATGCTACGGTTGATAATATTGGCGTTGATGATTTAGATGCCGAAAGTTTTAAGATTTTCCGCCGGGAAGCTCTGCGCAGTAACAGGATGAGGCCGGAAGATCTTGAGATTTCTAATGAAGAGCTTTTAAAAAAATTGCATCTGCTGGCTGATGGAAAATTGAAGCGCTCGGCTGTCCTTTTATTTTATAATGATCCCAGCATCTTGCAAAATGGTAGTTATGTAAAAATCGGCAAGTTTGGTGTGGGGCCTGATTTACAGTATCAGGATACTATTGAGCAGTCTCTTATTCAGATTGCCGACAAGGTAATAGACCTGATTTATCTTAAATATCTCAAGGCCAGGATTACTTATGAACATGATAAGCGTGTGGAAACTTATCCGTTTGCGCGTGAAGCTATTCGCGAGGCTGTGTATAATGCCTTGATTCACAATGTTTATATGTTTGGCACGCCGATTCAGATTCGCATTGAAAATGAAGCAATAATTATCAGCAATCGTTGCATTTTGCCGGAAGGCTGGACGGCTGAGACTTTCTTGAAAAAGCATGAATCATTCCCATATAACCCCGATATTGCAAATGTTTTTTACCGCGCAGGATATATTGAAAACTGGGGGCGCGGTATTGAAAAAATCTGCGACGCCTGCAGGGAGCTTGGTGTGGAGTTGCCGCGCTATGAAGTGCTCGGCAATGGCATACGGGTACATTTTGCGGCCCTGAAAGAGGCACTGCTTGATTCCGATGCGGCAAAGAAACAGCAGAAAGTAAATAAAAATGTCGGTGTAAATGTCGGTGTAAATGTCGGTGTAAATGTCGGTGTAAACGCTCAAAGGCTGCTCGGTTTAATAAGCGAAGTTCCTAATATTTCTGCAACTATTGCCAGTGAAAAACTGGGAGTAAGTAAACGCCAGGCAGAGCGTCTCTTTGCACAGTTAAAGGAAAATAAGCTTATTAAGCGTGTTGGAACTGATAAAAGCGGGCATTGGGAAATTGCAAAGTAGTACAAAAGAGGTGCCAAATGGCTGAATTATTTAGACAATCATTTAAGCAGAAGCTCTTTTATGTCTATAGAATCAATGATGAAGCGCATGAGGGAGTCTTAAAAATTGGTGAGGCCTCCTGCAATGCGGGTATGGCCTATTTTGCCTTTTGAAAAACAGGTGGTTAAAAAGGAGTGCGAGGGGTGCAAAAAGAATGCGCCATTTAAGCATAACGGCATTTATTGCCGGATAAAAAACTGGCGCACCGGACGGGAAAGCCGCTTTGTGGACTCGCTGAAGGGAGAGAAAAATGGCCGAAAATAATACCAGCCTGATAATGTACACTACCGAAGATGGAA
>JAEEML010000101.1 GCA_016283195.1 Deltaproteobacteria bacterium
AAATTATCTTGATCCGCTTTATCAGCACCTGCTGCTCACGCACTTAAAAACCTGCACTGCCGCCAAAAAGCAAACTGTCATCATTTCTATTCATGATCTGCCACTGGCCATTCACTATTTTAAACGCTTTTTTCTTTTTAATCACGGAGAGTTAATGGCTATTCTCACAAAGGAGGAGCTTTTGGAATCACCACTTGTGGCTACTTGCTTTAAACTGCCACCAGATGTACTGTTTGCAAAATAAAAAAGCCGAGGTAGCATATTAAACCTTCACAAATCGCCCAGAATAAGCTAGAAAAACTTGCTTGCTTTTAAGCAAAGGAGCTTTAAATGACAAATAACTATTTATTTAACAAGCTAGCCAAGGGGATGGCAGTACTGTTTTTCCTCACCGGCAGCGAAGCTATGGCCCAGAAAGTTGGCAATTCCTGCACCACCACAGCCGCTTTTAACATGACTTCCGGCGATCAGGGCAGCGGCAAATCCACTCAAATTCCGGCTAAAAAGAGCCTCGAAGTTTTGGATTTCAACCGCGGCTGGTTCAAAGTACAGTTCGGCAAAAAAGTCGGTTTTGTTAAGGCCTCGGTATTAAATAAAAATTGCAAAGATTCCGGTGGCAATGTTCAAAAGAAAGAGCTGCAAAAAGAAGAGGCCTTAAGCAAAAAGGAACAGGGCATCGACTTAAGTAGCATGGACGCTGCCAAAACAACCTCCCGTAGCGCCGCCGAACAGGGCCCGGCTGCCGCCCCCACCATTACGCCGGCTCAGCTCAGGCAGGAGAAACAACGCGCCGCCATCGGTGATTCTCTCGATGATACTCTGGCCGCTTGCGAAGAGCTGCTCGATTTGGCCGACCCGGAAAGCATGGATACAGCCGTAAAAATTCAAAACTGCGCCGACCACTACTGGGAAAAAGCTAAAGAGCTCTTCTTCTGCTCCGAAGATTTTAACACTCCTAAAGCCAAGCAGGACGAGTGCCGCAAAGATATGGAAGCTGCTCAGGCCAAAACACTTGAATTATATGATCAAATTCTGGCTGATTATAAGAGCTTCCCGGATTATGACGAAGTGCTCTATTCTGCCGGTCTTTACCGCGTTGAGCTGGAAAAACATAATCAGGCTATCAAACATTTTAAGGATATCATCCAATATTACGGTGATTCTAAGCGCGTTTCCGATGCTTGGTTCCAACTAGGCGAATATTATTTCAATGTAGAAAACAGCGCCAGAAAAGCCCTCGGTTCCTATCAAAAAGCCGCCGAACAAACCGGCACCTTTATTTATCCTTTCTCTGTTTATAAACAAGGTTGGTGCTATATCAACACCGGAGAGTGGGATAAAGCCAAAGAGCGCTTCAAAAGCACCATTTCCCTCACTTGCGCTCCGGGCAACGAATTCAGCAAATCCTGGGCCGGGCTCTGCAAAGACGGCCTGCGCGACTATGTGCGCGCCTATTCCAATATCGGCGAATCCAAGCTGGCTATGGAAGATTTCAAGAAAATCGGTGGCAAACAAAACTACCGTTCTATGATGGAAAACTTAGGTCTTCTCTATATTGATCAAGGTAAGCATAACGATGTAACCGTGGCCTTTAACGACCTCTTAAATGACGACCCCAACGACATTCGCAATCCCATTTTCAATGCCTATCTGGTGGAATCAGCCAACGCCGTGGGCAATAAAGCCAATGTTGTCAAAGCGGTAAAAACCCTGGCCGAATCTTACAAAAAAGCGCGTAAACTGGCCGAAAACAGCAAAGGCGACGAAGAGACGCTCAAAAAGGTGCAAAAAAGCTTAAATGAAGCTACGGATATTGCCGAAAACACCGTGCGTAAAGTGGCTTATGAATATGCTAAAGAGGGCCGCAGTAAAGGCAATCTCGAAGTTATGAACTACTCTCGCGAAGTTTACCGGGATTATCTCTCTATTTTCCCCGACACCAAGCACCTTTTTGAAATGACTTTTATGTACGCCGAGCTGCTCTATGATATCGCCGAAAAGACCAACGACGATAAAAAATACGCCGCCACCATGGACGAAGCGGCTACTAATTATATCTCGGTAGTCAAAATGCGCCCCAATCCGGAAACCGATATGGAAAAGAAGATTGTGGAAGCGGCAGCCAGCAGTGCTGTCCATGCCCTTTCAGCCGTGGTGGAATATGAGGAAAAAATTCACCCGGTTAAAGTCAAAGGCACACAGGAAGTGGCCATTCCGGAAATTTACCAAAAACTAATTGATGCCTGTCTCACCTACATTAAATACCGTCCAAACGGTGATGACATTGTGGGTATTCGCTATAAAATGGCCCGTATTTATTACTTATTTAACCACTATGACAAAGCCGCTCCGGCCTTCCACGACATTGTGTACAATCACCCGACCGATCCGGTGGCCTGCTATGCCGCCAATCTGACTATCGATATTTACAACGGGCAAGCTAACTATGCAAAATTGCAAGAATTAACTCGCGAATATATTAATAACAAAGAGCTCTCCTGCGGCGAGAAAGAGCGTGCCGCTTTTGCCGTTATCGAAGTTAAAGCCACCTTTATGCTGGCTCAGGCTTTGGAACAAAAAGAGGAATTTTTGGCTGCTGCCGATGCTTATATGGATTTTTATAAGCGCTATCCCAATAGCGAATATGCCGTTTTGGCCGTCAGCAACGCCGCCGTTTGTTACGATAAAGGCAGTAAAATTGAAGATGCCATTAACACTCGTCTCTATCTAATCAACAAACTGGCCAACCACCCGCACGCCGATAAAGATTTGATCCGCGATACTCACCATGACATTGCCGCCACTTATGACCGCATTGCCGATTTTGCCAATGCTGCGGAATATTATGAAAGCTTTGTCGCCGCTTATCCCAAAGATAAACGGAGCAACGACGCCATTTACAACGCCGGTATTTACCGCGAAGTTTTGAAACAATACGGCAAAGCAGAAAAGAACCGCTGGCTCTATATCGAAAAATACAACAAGAACATGGAAGACGGCGCCCAGGTTTATTTCTCTATTTGCGAGGCCAGAGAAACTGCCGCCGCCGAATATGAAGAGAGCATCAAAAAAGCCGATAAAAAAGACAGAAGCGATATGCGCAAGGTGGCCCTTAAAAAGTGGGAGAACGCTAACGACTGTTATTACAACTACTTACAAGTCAAAGGCTACCAAAAGGTCAATGGCGCTTTAGACCGCCAATGCTATGGCCAATACCGCCGCGCCGAAATCCTGCGCCAGCACATTAAAAACACCAAAGGCGCACGGGAAATTTATGATTTTATTATTAAAGAATGGGCTAAAGGCTGGGAAGAACAAGCCAAAAAAGAGCACGCCAATCGCTGCGCCGCGGCCTATGCCGAACGCCGTTTCAAAGATTTAAACTGGGCTACAAACAAATATAAAGAGATGACCATCAGTGAGCTGAACCCCACCAGCCCAACTAAAATTAAGAATTTCCAGGATTCTATCAAAGCCAAAACTAAAGAGCGTGAACGCTTAAAAGCTCTTTATCAAAAAGTGGCCGAAATCGGTGTTGCCGAGTGGTCACTCGCCGCTCTCTACCAAATCGGCGAAATGGCTTACGACGAGATTCAAAAAGTCTTGGAGGCGCCACTCCCCAAATATCTGTACGGCGAAGTTGTTGATGATGACATGAAAGAAACCTTTAAATATCAGCTAGAAGAGATGTCTGAGCCCTTAAAAGCCGATGCCATTGAGGCCTTCCAACTGGCTGCCGATAAAGCGAGCGAACTGGGTGTATATAATAAATGGTCTATGAAAGCTTTGGACCGTTTGCAGGAATACGGCGAATTCCCCATGGTAGCAGAGATGGAACTGCCGCCTATTCCCGGTGAAATTAACTTGCGCCGTCTCTCTTTTATCACCGATACCAAGAAGCAGAATCCCGGCGAGTATGTGCCAATTACTTTGAAAGTTCCGGAACCTGTGCCGGCTCCGGCTTGTGTCCCGGCTGAAGGAGTAGAATGCCCGCCGCCTGATGCCAACGGTGAAGCTGCTCCGGCCGCCGGCGCTCAAGAAACTGCCGAAAGCTCTGCCCCGGCTGCGAAAGTGGAGGAATAAGCCATGAAATTTAAATATATAGTTTTGTCAAATATGCGCCCGGCCTTTACGGCTCTGGCCACCCTCGCCATTACCTGCGGCTTCCTCGCCTGCGGCGGCCCTAAAAAACCGGTAAATGTGGCTCCGCCGCCGCCGGAGCGGGATTTAGCCAAAGAAGCGGCCGATGCCCTTTCAGATGCCGTTACCGATATTTATAAAGGCATAAAAGCCGGCGAACTCAATCCGCAAAAAGTAGCAGCCGATTTGCAAAAAGTTCTCAGCCTGGATCCCAAAAATGTCATCGCCCTCTATAATTTAGGCGTTTTGGAAGAGCTCAAAGAGAATAAAGACGGCGCGGCTGATTTTTACAAAAAGGCTGTGGAAATCGATAAATCCTTCAAACCGGCCGCTCTCAACCTGGCTCGTATTTACCTCATGGAAAATAAAATCGATGAGGCTGTAGCCCTTTATCAGGAATTTATCAAAAACGAGCCGCGTGAATGGCAAGCCCGCCTGGCTCTGGCTCAAATGCTTTTTAGATCAAAACGTTACAATGAGGCTATTGATGTATCACGTCAGGTTTTGCAAAGAAAAGGCGACGAAATTGAAGCTTTTAGAATTTTGGCCGAGTCTTATTACAACATCGATAACGTAGCTCTAGCCGCTCTCATTGCCGCCAAAGGTCTAAAATTAAATGAACACGATGCCCGCCTAACCTTCTTAATCGGCAAAATGCAGCTCAAAAAAGGCGATATTCCCGGCGCCGTAGCCAAGTTCCGCCAGGCCATTGAATATGCGCCCAACTGGATTGAAGCCCGCCAGGAACGCGGTGCCATTTCCCTCTCCTTCCGCGATTTTAACAACGCGGCAGAAGACTTCCAAACCGTGGTAAATATGGATAAAAACAACATTCCGGCTCTTCTTGGTCTCGGCATTTCTTATAAAGGTTTAAAGCGCTTTGAAGAGGCCGAGAAATATTATAAACAGATTTTGGATCTTGAGCCCAAACTGCCGGAAGCCCATTGGAATTTAGCTATTTTGTATCATCGGGATTTGAACCGCTTTGACGATGCTCTTAAAGAATACCGCACTTTTAAAGAGGTAGCTCCGCAAAATAGCGATAAACTCAAAGATCTTGATAAAACCATCAAAGAGGTGGAAGACACCATCGTAGTAATGAAGAAGATGGAAGAACGCATGAAGCAGCAGGAAGAGCAAAAGCGCCAGGCTCTGGCTGCGCTTAACGAGATTGAAGCCAAAATTAATGCCAAGGACTTTGCCGCGGCCGAAGCTCTATTAAAGCCCTTTATTGAGAATGCTCCCGGCGATATGGAGCTCAATATGAAACTGCGTACCTTTATGGCTAAAGCCTTGATTGGCCAGGAACGCTATCAGGAAGCTGTAACTCATGTGGGCTTTTTACTCGGTATGAATCCCGAAGATAAAGAGGCCCTCGCTATGTACAAGACTCTTGAAGCCAAAATGGGCGCTCAAAGCGATACTCCGCCCGAGGGTGAAGCCGGAGCTGATGGCGCCGCCCAAGCTCAACCGCCGGCTGCCGAAAGTGCCGATGGTGCCAGTGATGAAGATGCCGCTCTGGCTGCCGAAAATGCCGCTGAGAGCGATGAAGCCGCCGAGAGCGGAGAATAAGGCGAATATAAAAGTTGCCAAATCTGCCACATAACAAAGGGTAGCAGCTATGGATGATGGTTTACAAGAATGGCATGATGAAATTTCCGCTCTGCCGGTGGAAGAGATTCTTGGACTATGCTACGCCTTTCAAACCAACAAAGAAAGGCTGGTGCTCTACCTGGATGTTATGCGCGGCAAAGGCGGCCCAAAAGCCCAATTTGCTTCAACTCTCATCTGCTTCGATTTGGCGCGCCAGGGGCTCGAGAGCTTTCAGCGGGAATTTTCCGCTCTGGCGCCCACCATGTTTGAGCTGGCTGAAAATGCCGAGCTGGTAGAGTCGCTCATCGGCGGCAATGATTATCTCACTTTTATCTGGGATCTGTGCCAGGCACAATTGGAAGAGCTGAAAGAGAGCGAACCTTCCATTGATGACCTCACCTCCATGTCTGCCGGTGATGATTCCATGGCCACCATCAACCTTTTGGATGATGTTTTGGATGATGATGATTTTCTCGATCTGGACTTCTCGCAGAACGAGGAAACCATGCTCAAAAATTTCCAATGGGCAGTAGGCGACTTTTTGGGCTGGGATGTGGATAGCTATAAATTTGATACCGATAAAGGCTACCGCATTCACGGCAAAAAAGATATTGCCCGCACCGAAAAGTTCATTCAAGAACTCGATTCGGTGCGGGCTTTTATTCCCCGAGCCGAGAGTATGCGCGCCGTGGCTATGCTCTTTTTGGGCGCGCATCTCAATGAGCGCGATTTTTGGGGGCGGGTCAATAATCAGCGCCTGGAATTACTAAAAGAGGCTATGGAAATTTTTAACAATAACCCGCAGCCTTTTTTTGAATACACCCCTGCTCTTATGGGCCAATTTGCCGATAATGATACCTGGACTAAGGTTTTGCACACTCTCATGCATTATGTGCGCTGGAACTATTTCCACCGCGCCGATGGGCCAAACCCCCTGCCCACAGATTTTTACGATCCTCTGGAAAAGCTGCCAAGTTTTGATATGTAGGCGCGGCTCCCTCACCACCTAACTCTGTTCTAACCAAATTTTTTGGAGATGATCACCTTTGGGCCGCTTATTTTAAAATACAACGCACTGATTTTGCATTATTTATAGAGCCACTTGTTATTTCTACTCGTTCTGGGCCAACTTGAAGATAATAGCCGTTACCACCTGTACTTTCACTAGTCCAAAAACCTGCGGCCTTGCCGAAATATTCGTACTTGGTTATATAGTCACCCTGTGTGGAATCATAATATTTATAAGCATGTCCGGCCGGCTGGGCTCCAAAACCAAAATCATTGCCACCAAGCTCAGGATAATCCGTCCAATATGTTGTTTTATAAATCATGGCCCGGAGTATAGATTGGCTCGTTTTATTTTCATCAATGTAATTTTTTAGCTCATAAAAATCAGTATCATTTGGCAAACTCCAGCCAGTAGGACAAATATTCTTGGCATTTTCCCAAGTGTATAATAGCCCATAAATATAATCCATGTTGCTATTACCACCTGCATAAAAGTAATCTATGCCCTTATAGCGCAAATTATCGGCCATCCAAATCTGTTTTCCGATAGAGACTACCTGATATGATGTTTGATCCCGCTCGTCAGTAAATTTGCAATAATAAGAATCATCGGCGGAATAATTGCCATTTGGTCTTTGGCAATTAATACAGCGCCCATTCATGGGAAAGAATCCCGGAGCACAGTGGTCACAGGAGTCACCTGCCCATCCGGCTAAACACCCCTGGCAATTATTTTGCTGGTCAAAGTGGGGCGGACATGTAGCGCAATTTGTGCCGCTCCAATGGTTTTCACACTCATTACATTCCGGCCCGGTAAAGTGTGACTTACACTTATCACAATTATTGCCCATGGCATTTGCCGGGCATATATCGCAATTTTCCCCTGTCCAATAATTTTCACAAACGCCGCAATCCCCCCCGGTAAAATGCGGCTTACATTCAGCACAATTTTCTCCGGTAAAGTGGTCGGCACAGCGCTCGCAATGTTCACCGCCCCAGCCCGGTATGCAGTGGCAACCATCGCCGCCCAGGCCGTCTGAACAATTGCCTCGTCCGCTACATTCACAGGGCTTACAGGTAGGGCCATAATAATCAGGGGCACATTCACTGCAATAGTAGCCGCTAAATGGCGCCTCACAATCACAAAGGCCATCATTGTTGCATCTGCCATTACCACTGCAATTGAGCCCATTATTGCCAATGGCACGACAGTTGATATCGCATTTGTCTCCAGCCAAACCAGGCAGGCATGATTCACAATATGTATCCGGATCAAAACCTTCGGCGCAGGTGGAACAATATGTTCCGGTAAAGCCAATAGAACAAACGCAACTTCCATCATTTTGTATGCCATCTAGGCAATAACCGTGCCCACTACACACTTTGTAATTTACCTTTGGGCAGGGGGTACAACTTGGGCCATAGTAGCCCTTTAAACAATCTTTACATTCCTTGCTGGGATCAAATCCCTGGGGACAATTGCCACTGTCTTCAGTTTTACATTCGTCATTGCAGCCATCACCATTTTCCAGATTACCATCATCGCAATCTTCACCATTTTCTTTAACACCGTTGCCGCAAACAGGCATGCCTATGTCACTTGTAGCATCGGTATCTGATGCCGCATCATGGTCTTTGGACGCTTGAGTATCATTGTTTGCTTTATTTTGAGCCGGTTCATTTTTTCCACAACTACTTATTATCAGCAAGGTAAAAACAAATAAATGATAACTCAAGAATCCATTCGCAGCTCGCATAATATACTCCATCGCTCGGATATATACCAAGCTCATGGAGCATAATGACACAAAAGACACTCAATAGCCAAGATGCTGTAAATAGAATGTAGCTGATTGGTTAGTTCTTTAGAGGTGTGCCGCGATATTGCGGTTCTTTCCGGTGCAGGAAAGAGAGCAAAAGCACATAAACTGTGGGGATAACCAGCAAGGTGAGGAAGGTGGAGACGGTAAGGCCGCCGATAACCGTCCTGGCCATCGGCGACCAGAGCTCAGAGCCTTCGCCCAATTCCAGAGCCAGGGGAATCATAGCCAAAATAGTGGTGGCAGCGGTCATAAGAACCGGGCGAAGACGTGAGCGGGCCGCCTCAGCTGCTGCATCAACAAGATTCATCCCCTTTTCCAGGAGCTGCTTAATGTAATCCACCAGCACGATACCGTTATTAACAACAATACCAACCAAGATAATGAGCCCGACCAGAGCCGTTATTTGCAAAGTGGTGTGCGTTAAAACCAGCATGACCACAACGCCAATCCAGGTGAGCGGCATGGTAAAGAGAATAACAAAAGGCTCCAAAAGCGATTCAAACTGCGAAGCCATAACGGCATAGACCAAAAAGATGGCTACCACAATGGCGAGGCCCAGGAATTTGAAGGAATCCTGCATATCTTCGGCCGAACCGGCCACTTCGTACATTACGTCGTTATCTTGCGGCAAAGAGTCGATAACTTCCTGCACCGCTTTGGTCACCACGCCCAAGGTGTAATCGCTCTTTTTGGTAATATCTATAGAAGCCATGCGCTGTTGATTAAAGCGCTGAATCTGGCTGGGAGCAATAGTCTCTTCCAATTCGGCTACAGCCCGGAGCGGCAAAACTTTGCCGGTAGGCGCCACAAGCGGCAGCTCAGGCAAAGTGGTTTCTCTATCGCGGTCGGCTTTACTGGCGCGCACTAAAATATCCCATTCATCACCGGAATCGCGCATGGTACCAGCCTTCATACCCTGAAAATAGGCGGAGACGGAAACAGCCACTTCACTGGGAGTAATACCGATATTTTTGAGCCGCTCACGGTCCAGTTTAATATTAAACTGCGGCTCGCCCTCTTCGAGAGAGAAAGTCATAAACTCAATAGAAGGCACCTTTTCCAAAGTATATTTCAGCTCGGTACCCACTTGTTTCAGCTTATCCAGGTCGTCGCAGAAAATACGCAAATTAATATCGGCACTATTGCCCATGCCCTGCTTGGTGATTTTTACTTCAATACCGGTGATATCGGCCACCTGGCGGTAAATTTCATCTTCAATCTCGCGTTGCGAACGAGCGCGCTGCGAGCGCTTGGGCAATTTGACGCGGATATTACCGGCCGAAGCAGAAACACCATTTAGAGCACCAAAGCCATCCTGCACACCAAAGCGGGCATTGATATTGATGGCCTCCGGAGCGGCCCGGCGGATAGCCGCCTCCACCTCTTTGACCTTGGCGTTAAAGTCTTCCAGCTGGGTGCCCTTTTTGACGTTATAGGAAACAATGATGTTACCTTGATCCATCTGGCCCATAAAGTCCATATCAAGAAAGGCGATAGTCATAAAAATACTGCCGACAAAAAGCAAAGCGGTAACAAAGAGAGTCAGCGCTTTGTGCCCCAAAGCCACCGTCATAAAGCGGCCATAAAGATTAGCCAGAGACTCAATCCAGCCGGAAGTAGTGGCGATAAGGCGCTTAAAGAGGCTGCTTTTTTTACGCACCTCACCCGGAGCATGACGTTTACCCAAAATACGCGAAGTGAGCATAGGAATGAGGGTAACAGCCACGAGCAGAGACCCCAGCAAAGAGACGCAAATAACAATACACATATCGCGGAACATTTCGCCGGCAATACCGGGAACAAAGAGAATCGGCACAAAGACAACCAAGGTGGTGAGAGTGGAAGCACCAACGGCCATATACACCTCACTGGTGCCGTCAACTGCCGCCTGTTTGGCATCTATGTCACGCGTTTTAAAGTGGCGGTAAATATTTTCCACAACCACGATGGAGTTATCAACCAGCATACCGATAGCCAGAGAGAGGCCGGAGAGCGACATCATATTGAGGGTGACGTTCATCTGCCCCATGGCCGCAAAAGCCACCAGCATACTGATGGGGATACTCACACCAACGACAATGGAACTTCTAATAGAACCCATGAAGAAGATGAGCACCAAAACAACGGTTAAAATGGCCTGCCAGGCAGTGTCACCCAGGTTGGCGATGGTGGTATTGATAATATCAGACTGGTCAAAAATAGTAACAATTTCAATACTATCAGGCAATGTGTTTTTTAAGCTGGCCAGGCGTTTTTTCACATTATTGGCGGCCTGCACGGTGTTGGCGTCGGATTGGCGGCGCACCATAACCATAACTACATCTTCGCCGTTGTTACGAGCGTAGTTTTCCACTTCCACAAAGCCATCTTCCACTTCGGCTATATCTTTTAGGGTAATGATGCGGCCGTTTCTGGAACCAACCACTGTTTTTTCTATCTCTTCGGTACTTCTAAACTGGCCTTCGGTATAAATACTGTAATCTTTTTGGCCATTATCCATGGAGCCGCCGGGAAGCTGGCGGTTAGCGGCCTGGATGGCGCCGATAATTCCGGCTACGCCAAAGCCCATAGCCCGCATACGCTCAATGTCCAGGTTGACATTGACCTGGCGCTCAAGACCACCTATTGTACTGGCTTCGGCAATACCCTCGGCACGCTCCAAAAAGGGCTCGATGCGCTCTTCGGCAATGTAGCGCAGCTCGGCCGGAGTGTAATTACCTTTGACACCAAACATGATAATCGGTTGCATGGAGGGGTCAAAGGCAAAGGCCACCGGCTCCTGCGCATCATCGGGCAGGCTGGCGGCCACCATGTTGACATATTTTTGCACATCCTGTTCGGCTTTATCCATGTCGTAGCCCCAGTTGAATTCCACCATAACAATGGAAACCGACTGGCTGGAGGTACTGCTAATCTCCTTAATACCGGTAACCGAAGCCACCGACTCCTCGATGGGGCGGGTGACCAGAGTTTCGATATCTTCGGGGTTGGCGCCCACATAGGTGGTCATAACAACCACCATGGGGAAATCAATATCGGGATAAAGGTCGAGCTTTAACTGCATGAAGTTAAAGACACCAAATCCCGCTATGATGATAAAAAGCATAGAGAGAGTAACTGCCCGGCGGACCGAGACCTCAGGTATATTCATAGGTTTTGCTCCTAAACTCGCGGCAGCGGCCTTTAGACGTTGGAATTATCTTTGATAACTTTAACCGAGTCGCCGTTATGCAAAATATGCTGGCCCAGGGTCACCACCTTTTCATCGCCGGTAAGCCCTTCCAGAACTTCCACATAATCGCCCTCACGGAAGCCAACTTTGATGACCTTTTTCACCGCTTTGCCATTTTCCACCACATAGACATTGGCGGTGCCGTCGGCTTTGCGCTCCATGGTAATGCCGTTCGGGATGGTGAGCACATTGGGGTATTCTTCCAGCTTGATTTTAACATCAGCCAGCATACCGGGGCGCAGTTCATGGCTCTTGTTGTTCAGCATGGCTTCTATGGTAATGGAGCGGCTGATGCGGTCGATCATCGGGCTAACTCTAGTGAGTTTGCCGGTTACCTCCACGCCGGGGGCCGCTTTAC
>JAEEML010000102.1 GCA_016283195.1 Deltaproteobacteria bacterium
CGGGTTTTGGTTTCGGCGGCCATTAGAAACGGTGAGGCGCTTATCCCGCGCGGCAATTTTAAAATAGCTGCCGGCGACCGCCTCTTTATTGTAGCCAATAATCAAAATCTCAGCCTGCTATTGGAAGAGCTGGGCTTAAACAAAAAGCCCATTCAAAAGGTGCTGATTATCGGCGGCGGGCTCATCGGCTATTATTTGGCCAAGCAGCTCGGCGCGGATAAAGTAAAAACCAAAATTATCGACAAAGATACCCGGCGCTGCCGGGAACTCAGCGAACTTTTGCCGGAAAGCCAGGTGGTCTCCTGCAATGTGATGGAAGTGGAAGCCCTTTTGGCGGAAGGCATTAAAGATTACCGCGCTGTGGCTGCCCTCACCGGTGATGATGAGGTGAATCTGGTGACTTCCATCTTTGCCTCCTCGGTGGGAGTAGAAAAGATTTTGGCCCAGATATCCACCATCAGCTATGCCAATATGCTCTCCGCTGCTAAAAATTCGCAAACAATTTCGCCGCATTACGTTTCGGCTGACCTTATTTTGCGTTACACTAAAGATATTTCCAACAGCACGCAGGATATAAAAAAGCTTTCTCAAATTGCCGATGGCGGCGCGCTCGTTATCGAATTTGACTTAAACAGCACCTTCCCGCAAAAAGATGTTCCGCTTAAAGACTTAAAATTAAAAGAAAATGTCCTCGTGGCCGCTCTGGTGCGCGAAGGCCATAATATTCACCCTAACGGTCTCACCGTCTTAAAAGAGGGCGATAGCGTCATCATTGTCACCACCGACCGCGCCATCATCACTCTCGCCGACATTTTAGCCTAGGTGCCTTATGGAACATATTTTACTGATTTTTGTCGTATTACTGGCTCTCATGCTGCTCATCAGCATAATAAACGAAAAATTTTTGCATATTTCCAATGAGATAGCTCTGGTTATCTTTTCTCTCATCGTCTCCGGCCTCATCCTGGGCCTAAAAGCGCTGGGCTTTTTGCAAAATCAAAGTGCGCTTTTGCAGCAGTTTTTTGACTTTCCGTTTGATAAATTTCTCATGGACGGCATTTTGTGCTTTATGCTTTTTGCCGGTGCCCAAAAAGTACATTTTGGCAAATTTGTAAAAAATATCCGCCCGATATCTTTTTTGGCTTTCTTATCCACCTGCCTCACCTCGCTCATTTACGGCGGCCTTTTTTACGGCCTTAATTTGCTGCTCGGCCTTAATATGGATATCTGGCTTGCCATCCTTTTGGGCTGCATTGTCTCGCCCACCGACCCCATTGCTGCCACCGCCATTTTGAATAAATGCGGCCTCTCCAAAAGTGTGAGCTCGGTGATTGAAGGCGAATCGCTCTTTAACGACGGCCTCGGTGTAGCTCTCTTTATTTGTATAAGAAATATTGTCACCGGTAGTTCCGATTTGAGCCTGCCGCTTCTCCTCCTCCGCGAACTGGGCGGTGCTATTGTCATCGGCCTTTTGGTCTCTTTTGTCCTTTTCCGCCTCTTTAAGCTGACGAGCGACCCGGTTAAGCACATTACCATCAGCCTGCTCACCGTTTCGCTTTCTTATGTAATATGCGAAAAACTGGGCTTTTCCGGGGTTATTGCCTCGGTGGTGTGCGGCATGTATTTTGCCTATAGCATCAGCAAAATAAAAAACTGGCGCCTGGTGGTGGATCCGCGCGATTTATATCCCGATTTTTGGGAAATTTTAGATAGCCTGCTCAATAATATGCTCTTTGTTTTAATTGGCCTGGCCATGCTCTTTATCCCCACCCATAAGGCCTTTATCTGGCTGGTTTTGGGGGCAATAGGCTTTAATCTTCTGGCCCGCTTTAACGGCGTTTTCCTTACCAGCCTCTTTTTGCCCAAGAAGAATATTCCCAATTTTTACACCCGCTTTGAATTTGTCTCGCTTTTAAGCTGGGCCGGCCTCAAGGGCGGGCTCTCGCTGGCTCTCGCCATGAGCACCGGGCAATTTCTTTTAAAAGCGGAGACCGCTAATCCCGAACATTACCATGTGATTATGCTGGTTACCTTTGCCACAATTATCTTTACTGTTATTTTTCAAGGGCTTACCACTTCCAAAGTCTTTAGGGCCATCGAGCGCCACAAAGCGGCGCGGCAGGTGAGGGAGCGCTAGAGGGCATCCTTTCCTTCAGCAGTGAGAATCAGACACTTATTGGCGAACTAATGGGTATGGTGAAATGAAAGAAGATAACAAAAGTATGGAAAGCAAAATTACACCGCTGCTTGCTACTCTTCGTGAACAGAAAGAGATGAATATGAAGGGCGGTATCTATCACAAAACGCAGATAGATCTAACCTATAACTCAAACCATATCGAGGGTAGTCATCTGACACACTACCAGACGCGTTATATCTTTGAGACGAATACCATTGGTGTGAATACCGGCGATACTGGAATGAAAATGTCAAATTTGGCCCGCACATTTTTAGCAATCGCTAAATAACTATTAGCCCATTGGATCCCCGCCCGGGCTCGGTGGCTAATCTGTTAAATATGTGCAAATTCAGCTATATAAACTCACTAGGTTTGTATGAATAGAGGGAGCGAATTGTAATAATTATAGCTGCTTGAGGAAGTGAGAGTAGTATAAATAATAGTGGGAGCTCTCTTGTCGTTCTGGCTTGGGTATGGTAAAAAATGGCAAGGTTAGTGGTAAAAGGCCAGTATAAGTAAGGTTTAAGGTGAAACAGGACATGAACAAACTTAAAATGCAAACCCACAACATTGTGGACGAAAACATAAAGAAGATTGCCGAACTCTTCCCCAACTGCCTCACAGAGCGCCTCGACGAGAACGGAAAGCCGGAAGCGGCGATTGACTTCGACCAGCTCCGGCAGGAACTCTCGAAGGACATCGTGGAAGGCCCCGAGGAACGCTACCAGTTCACCTGGCCCGACAAGCGCAACGCCATCCGCCTCGCCAACGCGCCGACCACCGACACGCTGCGCC
>JAEEML010000103.1 GCA_016283195.1 Deltaproteobacteria bacterium
ATCAGGCCCCGGCTCTCCTCGATATGGCCGCCATCCGCAACACCAACACCAAGATTATCCTGCGTCTTCCTGACCAAAGCGACCGCGAGCCGGTGGGGCGCGCCGCCAATCTGAACGAAGACCAAATTAAGGAACTGGCCAAACTGCCCTGCGGAGTGGCCGCCGTCTATCAAAACGAGTGGGTGGAGGCGGTGCTTTGCAAAGTTGAGCATGTAGAAGCCCAAGGAGAATATAAGTACAACCGCCCCGAAGAAAAACCCGCCGAAGTAAATATGAGCGAGCGGCTGGAAATTGCCAAGCTTTTGTACAAAAATAGCACCAACTGTAAAACAAAGTTTAAAGAATTAGATGAGTTAGAAAAAGCATTGAATACTCCAAACTTACGTGATTCTACAAAAGCTATGCTCATACAGGCTTTTAAAGATGGAGGGGCAAATTCCGATATTCGCCGTATAGTTGTTGCTGAACTCTTCCCCCAAATAAATGAAAAAGTAAAATCGGCGAGCAATACCATTGGAAAAGATGCAAACAATTTATTATTGGCGAACAAAATAAATAATGAAATAAAGAAATTAGCATTGCAGAAATTGAGTGAAAAAGTAAGTCAAAATATTATGAATGATATAATTATTGGTTATTTAAGCAACGAAGCTGGTAATCAATTGCGCCTCGATAATTGGGTTAAATGGCAAGGAGGGCTTAAAAATGCTTGAATCATTAGCCGCAGCAGTGGAGAAATTAGACAAAGCTGCTCCAACAGAATTAAACGATATTCCTGATATAATTGAGGCTAAAGACCTGTCTATACCGGAAAATATGCTTTCGGGAAAAGATAATATTGGCTTTGATGGTATAATCGAAGCTAAGGATTTGACTCTTAATGAAGTCCATGAATTTCCTACCCTAGCCGGGGTGGAAAAAGGCCGCGAAATGACCTTTGCCGAGGCTGACAGCGGCAACGTAAACCCGCATTTTAAAGAGAACTATTACGAATGGTGCGATGAGGAGGATGGAGGCTACAACAACAACTGCCAAACCTGCGTGGTGGTTTTTGAAGCGCGGCTCAAAGGCTATGATGTTGAAGCCGAACCATTTAGGGAAGGGACTAATAGCGAACTTTTGGCGGAAAAAACCAACCTGGCCTGGCTCACACCAGAGGGTACCCACCCGGATTATATTGAAATCAATCCGCAAGATTCATTTTTAGACAAATATCCTAATTATGATGATTTCGATGATGACGATCTAAGAGAGGACAATAACTACCTAAATGAATATCTATCTATAACTACTCCTGATGGTATCTATGACTTTATCGATGATACTGTTAAAACTGGAGAACATTATACTTTAGAGGGCATTTGGGATCGTGGTATTTTTAGCGATTGTGGTCATATTATCTCGGTTTTTAAAGAGCCAACAGAATCATTTACTGTCTATGATGACCAACTTGGCAAAGAGATCTCCATAACTACCGGCGAACTGACTTTTTATGACCCTCAATGTGATAAAATTTATAACGAACAAGAGGCCAAGAGTTTTTTAAGCCGTATGATACCAGACACCATTAAACTGCTCCGCGTCGATAATGCCGAAATTGACTGCGATTTTATGAACTCCATTGTCAAGCCGAAAGGAAATGAAGCCTATGTGTGATCATATCAACGAATTTGCCAAAAAGTATGGCTTTGACCACGCCGAAAAATTGGGGGAATATGACGGTCAGGAAGTCTATTTTCCCCGCTTCGCCGACACCCGCCCCCGCCTCCTTGGCTTTCCCCAATACATTTTGCTGAAAGATGGCGCCCTCACTCTCCACATCGACCGGGATTTTAAAATAACAGACCATTTCTTCCCCAGGAAAGAATGAGTACCGCCACCAAATTAGATTACCACTTTCAACTGACTTTGCCTGGCTTCAGACGAAATTTTTCAAGACATAAGCAATCAAATATGCTTGAATATGCTACATGTTTTAGGTTCTCATACCGCGCGAGGTAAAAGAACGAATTTAAGCTACTATTAGGTGCTGGCGCCATCACCCTGCACGCTGGCCGGGATTTTAAAATAACCGTCTATTTCTTTCCAAAGGCAACTAACTTAAATAAATTCAGCACGTTAACACCGTCAAGATGGAAATAACTGCCGGGGGCGAACCAAGCGAGACAAAGCAGTGATATCAGCACCTGAGCGCCGCAATATCACTGGAAGAAAGACCGGTCACGGCAGAGATTGTGGCAATATCCATGTTAAAATCAAGCATTTTTCTGGCATCTTCCAGCTTGCCTTCCAGCTTACCTTCTCGTTTGCCATCTTCTTTAAACAAATTCATAGCTTCTGTCTCATTATACTCAGTAAGTAGCATACCTTTTACCTCCGCTTGGTGAATTTCTAAAAACGACTTCAAGATAAAATCACTTGGCATTTCACTAATAATTCTATTAACTGCCTCTTCGGCACTCATACTTTTACTATCTTCGCGAATTTTCTCAATAATCCAGGAATACTCCATAAGCGGTTTGCAAGCCTTGAAAAGCTCCTTATTGTGGCCGAAGTTGATATTCAGCATTTTCACAGTCACTTCAATATCTGCTTGGACATCAGCAAGAAACGCATCAGAGAGCTTCAAAAATTTTTCATCTGGCTCATCATGCTTGCCGTTATAAAAAACTACAAACTTGGGCACAGGTAGCTTGATGAGTGTTTCGCCATACTTATTTAGGCGATGCTTTTTGACATAGGCTTCGAAAATGTTCCCTACATACTGCAAGAGACGAAGCAGCATATTGGGGTTATAGCTTGATTGCTGCTCATAGAGGCTCAACTGATTGTCGATGACAAAGGAAACATCATTGTGCATTCCCAGATAAAGCACCTCTTTAATGGTGGTAATCTCAATATCATCAGGATTGCTATAGTGCGAACCATTTACAGCATTGTAAAGAGATAGTGTCCAGGCTTTGTTCTCACTGGAGCCAAAAATAAAGGTAAACTGGCGATCTTTATACTCTTTTTGCAAGGTAATGGTCACCTCCAACTTGCAAGCAAATTATAGCACAAATGGGTATTGGTAGCCAAGTGACAAACAAGAAATACTTTTTTTATAAAAAAGCAGTACTCACCCCCGCCTGGTGGGCTTTCCGTAGTATATTTTGCTGAAAGACGCCCCCAAAAAATTTTATGCCCAAAGCACAATTTTCCGCCGGTATGACATCAGGTGACATAGCGCCTCATTAGAATAGACCAAAGCGGCAATTTTTAACCAGCCGCCGGAGGAAATTATTATGAAAAAAGAGTGGAAACAAATGGCAAAATTGGTTCTTGCCCTGGTCATGGGCACTGCGCTGGCGGCTTGCGGCGGCGGAGAATTCACCGACACCCGCGATGGTCACACTTATAAGACCGTCAAAATAGGCCAGGATATCTGGCTGGCCGAAAATCTGGCTTTTGAGGCTAAAGGCAGCGAGCTTCCCGGCAAAGAAAAAGACAATATAGCTAAATATGGCCGCCTGTACCCAGGGTATGCCCTTAAAGAAGCTTGCCCTAAGGGCTGGCACTTACCCAGCCGCTTTGAATTTGAAAAGCTCTTAACCGCAGCCTGCGGCGACCCGGCCGCCTGCTCACTTAAAGAGCTCAGCAAAATTGGCTTTAACCCGCAAAGAGCCGGCTCAGATGAATTTGCCGATTTTGGGCTTAATGGTTACATCTGGACGAGCACCGAAAAAAACCGCTACAATTATATTTTAATATTTTCCGGCACAGCGGCAACCTTAACCGCCGCTAACGGCACGGGTGATCTCTCGGTGCGCTGTGTTAAAGATAAAGAATAATGTAATTTCAGTTTATAGATTATATTAGTTATTACCGCAATTTAATTAAAGAATGCAGCTAGTTATTAGAAGTTGGAGGATTATATGACTCTATTTTTCACCATAACTTTTTTGTTCCTTTTGGCTCTTCCCTTACCTAAAGCTCTGGGCGCGGAAAGCTCAGCCCTCGATGGGGCAAGCGAGCAGCCAAGCGATATTGGCAAAAAATGCCAAAGTAACAAAGATTGCCGGGGCAGTGCCTGCATATATAATACATGCCAACCTTTTCGCCAAATTGGCGAAAACTGCAGTGCCAGCGATAACTATTGTGAAAGCAATAAATGCGTAGACGGCAAATGCCGCGGCGGTACACTGGGCGAGCCTTGTAAAAATGATAAAAAAAATAACTACTGTTTAACCGGTCTTTTTTGCGCCCAAAGTAACTCATCCGCTAGGGGTTACTGCTCCGATGGCCAGGAAGGCAGCCCTTGTATGCAAAATAACCATTGCCAAAACGGCTACTGCGGGGCCAATAATAAATGCCAGCACTTTTTGGCCATAAACCAGCCATGCAAAACCGAAAAAGGCGAATGTGGGGCCAATAAATGCCTGCGGGGGTTTTGCTCCGATGGCAGCAGCGACACCACCTGCGAAAAAAGCAGCGATTGCCAAAGCGGCCTCATTTGCAACATAACCAAGCATTGCTCCTACCCGCTCGCTGTTGGTGAGGC
>JAEEML010000018.1 GCA_016283195.1 Deltaproteobacteria bacterium
AAGGTGGCTTCCCCCGGCTCTTCCATGGCCATAAGCCCCTTATAGAGGCTGTAACAGGAACCATAATCCCTAAAATGCTCGTTATAAACCAAACTAATTTTATCGCCGTAACTTTTAAGATGCTCTTTTACATATTCGGTAAGGGCCGCATAGAGATAGCCGCCGACAATGATATATTTGTCATAAGGGCCACAATTTTCCAAAAGCTGATTTAAGAGCGTAAAACGCGGCGAATCCTTATAATAAAGGCACTTTAAGGTCTCTTTTTCCGTATCTTTGTTAAAGCGGCTGGCTGTGCCGGCCACGGTAATAATGAGGTATTTCATTTTTCGATACTCTTTACGCACATAGTGAGCCCTTCATCAAGCGAAATAATGGGCTGCCAATTGGTGCGGGTGCGGATTTTCTCCGTATTTAAAAGGCGGCGCTCCGGATCCGACTTGCGGTAGCCCTCAAAACGGATTTTTACCTCAGGAATGCCCATCTTCTTGGCAATGAGTTTTACCAAATCGACAATGGAAATCTCCTCATCGGTTGCCACATTATAAACGGTGCCGTCTAAGGCCTTAGGCGTCTCCATGAGCGCCATCACCGCCCGGCAGCTATCAATATTGTGCAAAAAGGTGCGCCTGTTTACTTTGGAATTTTCGAGCAGGGTAACTTCCGGTTTTTCGAGGAGATTATCAATAATATGCGGAATAATGTGCTCGGCAAAGCGCTCGTGTTTGCTATAGACATTGGCAAAGCGGATGGAGCAGCCCTTGATTTTGCCTTTATCTACAGCATCTTTCATAAAAAATTCGGTTAAGAGCTTGCCCACCGCGTAACTCGTGCGCTGGCTGTGCTCCGCCGTGGCCATGAGTAAAAAGTCATCTTCGCGCACACCGCCCTTTTCGTTCCACGACTGCATGGAATAGACCTCGGAAGTGGAGCAATTTATATAAGTATCGGCCCCCAGGCTGATGGCCATATCCAGAAAAGTTTTCATGGAGACGACATTGGTGGTAAAGGTGTGCTCAACTTCATAAAAATGTTTGGTGTGCACCACAGCGGCGCAATTGATAAAGATGAGGCGGCCGGAGTAACTCCCTTTAAGGCTTTTCACCTTTTCGGCAATGGCGGCCATCTCTTCGCCGTTATTGATATCATATTCAAAAAAGAGAAAACCAGCGCGCCCTAAAAGGTCTTTTACCGTGTCGATGGAGCTGGCAAAGAAATTGTCAAAACCGATGACCATGTTGCCATCTTTTAAGAGCTCCCGGGAAAGCTGGCTGCCGGTCATGCCGGTGGCGCCGCTAATGACATAAAGATTGTTAATCATAAAAACTCCTTTTTAAATGCCCAAAGAGAGGCGATCGCGATAAAAGGCATCCACTTCAATGCTATAAAGTTTTTGTTCGGCCGCAAAATCATAAGGAATAGCCAGATGGGTATATGCCGTGGTCTTGGTATCGAGAATACCAAACTGGGCGCAGGGATTAATATTTCTGGGCTGGCCCACCGAACCGGGATTGATAAAGATAGTTTTTTTCTTATTTCTGGTGGTGGGGCTATCGGCCGCAAAGAGCACTTCAAAATAGTGCGGCACGTGAGAATGGGCCGTTAAAACATAGTCATAAGGCGCATATTCGGCCCGCGTAAGCTCAGCCGGCGTAAATTTGCCCCAATAGGGGTCGCCTAAAATGCCATGCAGCAAAAGAAACTTTTGGCCGGAAATATTAAGCAGCGCCTCACCCTTGGGATTCATGCGCTCATTTATATAAGAGAGAGAGGCCGGCGTGAGCTTTTTTTGCGTATAATGGAGCATCGCCCGCCCGCGATCGCTCGCAAAGCGCGTAGTGTCGTTATCCAGCACTGCCTTCTCGTGGTTGCCCCAGATTTCGGCCAAAAAGTCGTCATCTAAATCTTTAATTATTTCGATAACTTCATTGGGGCGCATGCCGTAGTCGATGAGGTCGCCCAAAAAGATAAATTTTTCCACCTGCCGCGCCCGGCACTCTTTGAGCACCGCGTTTAGAGCGGTCACATTGGCATGGATATCGGCCAGGATAGCCAGCAGCATTTACTTCCTCAAAAATTCCATCAGCGCCTTTTTGTTCTCTATGGGCGTGGTTGTCGGCCGGCCCAGGTCCGGGCGGTTCCCTTTTTTGACCTTTATTTCCAAAAGGAGCGGGCCCTGGGTGTGGGCGACTTCTTCTAGCGCCGCGGCCAATGTTTCCCGGCTATCGGCACTAAAAGCGGCGCGGTAGCCCAGGGCGCGGGCCACCGCCGGGAGGTCGATTTTCAGCCCCACCGTGGGCTGGCCACCCACGGAATCATGGGCCCCGTTGTTGAAAATTACATGCACATAGCCGGCCGGCGCGTTTTGGGCCACAATAGCCATGGAGCCCAGGTGCATAATGGCCGCGCCGTCGCCGTCGAAGCAAAAGACCCGGCGGTCGCCCTTATTAAGGGCGATGCCGAGCGCGATTTGTGAAGCGTGCCCCATAGAGCCCACAGTTAAAAAATCGCGCTCGTGGCCCGCGCCCGTTTGCACCCGGTATTCAAAGAGCTCACGGCTAATCATACCGGTGGTGGAGACAATTACATCCTTTTCACCGAGAGCGGCGGCCACCTGCTGAATAGCCTCTTCGCGGCTAAGAGTGAGGCCGTTTTCCTGCGCTTTTTGCAACTTATAGTCGCTAAAAGTGCCCTTCTCTATAATGAGAGCATATACTTCGCCGCTCTCCTGCATATATTTAGCCGCCTTGGCAATTTGCCCTGCCGCCACCTCTTCTTCTTTGCTCAAAATGTCATAATTTATGCCCATGACATTCAAAAGGCCGCTCGTTATTTTGCCCTGCTTAATATGCTGCGGCTCATCGTGCACACCGGGGCGGCCGCGCCAGCCGATGAGGAGGAGGGCCGGAATATTATAGACTTCTTTATCGGTAAGCGAAGCTAGGGGGTTAATGATATTGCCCTCGCCAGAATTTTGCATATAAACAGCGCCGATTTTGCCGCTGGCGAGATGATAACCGGCGGCAATGGCCAAAGCCGCCCCTTCGTTAGCGGCTATAATATTGTGTTTTTCGTCAATATTATCGGCTATATAGGCGCAGATATTTTTGAGTAGCGAATCGGGCACACCGGCAAAAAAATCAATGCCGCATTTGGCCAGGGTAGTAACAAAAAACTTGGGGTCTAACATGATTATTTTTTGGTTCCGGGAATGAGGTTTAAAATTTCCTTAATCGGCATACAGTATTCATTAGAAGCTTCCAGGCTGCGGCTATGAATGAGAATGGATTCGGCGCACTTTTTCATGGCCGGGTAAGCCGAGCGCAACATGTGGTTGGCATAAATCACAATATTGATACCCCAAGAAGCGAGCTCCTCTTCGGTAAACTGGTTATAAGTGGTGGGCACCGCCACAATGGGGGTATGGGCATCCTTCTCGCGGAAACGGCGGCAAAATTCCTTAATATCTTCGCCGCTTTTGTTTTTAGAGTGAATCATTATGCCATCGCTACCGGCGGCCACATAGGCATGGCAGCGTTCCAGGGCGTCATCAACCGATTTTCCGGCAATCAGCGACTCACAGCGCGAAATAACCATAAAATCATTGGTAACCTGAGCAGCTTTGCCGGCGCGTATTTTGGCCGCAAAGCCCTCAATGGTATCCTGCAGCTGCACGGCATCGGTGCCAAAAAGGGAATTTTGCTTGAGCCCCACCTTATCTTCAATGATAACGGCCGAAATGCCCAGGCGCTCCAAAGTGCGCACCGTAAAGCCGAAATGTTCCACCTTGCCGCCGGTGTCGCCATCAAAAATCACCGGTTTAGTGGTGACTTCCAAAGTGTCGTTGAGGTCGTGCAGGCGGGTTGTTAAATCCACCGCTTCGATATCCGGCTTGCCCTTACTGGTGGAATCGGTGAGCGAAGAGGACCACATGCCGTCAAATTCGCGCACTGCGCCATTAATCTCCACGCTGGTATGCTCGGCAATGAGGCCGGTAAGGCCATTATGCGATTCCAAAATGCGCACAATGGGCTTAGCGGCAATCAGGCGGCGGAGAGCTTTTAAGCGCGCCTCCGGCGTGGTGCCCAAAGCGTCCATCTCTTTTTTGAGCCCGGTGGAAGTAATGCCCTTTGTATAGGGAATCTCAATCACCTCTCCCCCCTGGGCCGCCATCACCTTAAAAACCTCATCGCGAATATATCTATCCGCGCCCTGACACCAGTCATCGCCGTGAATAATGTAATCGGGTTTATATCTTTTGAGGTTTTCTACATAGCTCCATTCGTCTTGCGGCACCACCCGGCTCACACCCTTAATATTCTCGATAACATTTTTGCGCTGCTCATAGTTCAGATAAGGCAGGCGCTTGTGGGTGGCAATGGCTTTATCGGTAAAAAGGCCGATCATTACTTCGCCGTATTTGGCGCCCTCATTAATGATATTGATGAGGCCGGGGTGCATGATGTCCCCAATCATTCCTAAATAAACTGTCTTGGCCATAGAACCCTCTTCCTCCCGCGAGACTTATAATATAAAAGGCCTTAACTTGGCCACCAGATTTTCTTGGCCGGCCGGCGCTTATTCTTCTAAGCTGCCTTGAGGCCCGGAACTTCCATTTGCAAAGAATTCGTCAGGTATTATATAAGGGTGGCTCGCGGTTGTCCCTAAGGTGCCGGGACTAACGCTAAGGAAGTTAATTGGTTGATATTTCATGGATAATAATTCTAGCCAGAACAATTCAGCTCTGCGTTCCAAAGCCTTTGGCGGCTTTTTCTGGCGTTTTTTGGAGCGCACCGGAGCAGAACTGGTTACCTTTGTTGTCTCCGTTATTCTAGCCCGCCTTTTGGATCCGGATTATTACGGCCTCGTGGCTATGGCCTCCGTTATTGTGGCCATTTTAAATGTTTTTGTGGATAGCGGTTTCGGTAATGCCCTAATTCAAAAGAAGAATGCCGATGAATTGGATTTTTCCACTGTCTTCTTCTTTAATATCGGCGCCTGCATCTGCATGTATTTATTGCTTTACTTTACCGCCCCGTATATGGCTTCTTTTTACAAAATGCCGGATTTAACTTATGTTATAAGGGTGCTTGGCTTAATCCTGATTATCTCTGGCCTCAAAAATATCCAGCAAGCTTATGTTTCCCGCCACATGCTTTTTAAGCGCTTCTTTTTTGCCACTCTCGGCGGCACCCTCGGCGCGGCGGCTATAGGTATTTTCATGGCCTATAAAGGTTACGGCGTTTGGGCTTTAGTGGCGCAAACACTTTTTAATACCATCACCGATACCGTCATTTTATGGTTCACCGTGCCTTGGCGCCCCAAGCTTATTTTTTCTTTTAATCGCTTAAAGGGGCTCTTTAATTACGGCTGGAAAATGCTGGCCTCGGCCATCATTGATCGCGCTTACAATGAGCTGCGCACTCTCTGCATCGGCCGCCTCTATCAGCCGGCCGATTTAGCTTATTACCGCAAAGCCGGCTCTTTTCCAAAAATGATTGTCACCAACATCAATAGCGCCATAGCCAGCGTGCTTATGCCACTTTTATCGCAAAAGCAAGACGACACAGAGAGTGTGCGCAACATAACCAGCATGGCTATAAAGACCACCACTTTTCTTATCATGCCGGCAATGATGGGCCTTGCTATCTGTGCAGAATCTTTTGTGCTTTTGCTCTTAACGGAAAAATGGCTGCCTTGTGTGCCCTTTATCCGCATTGCCTGCTTTACTTATGCCTTTTATCCTATCCACACCACTAATCTGGTAGCCATTCAGGCTCTGGGGCGCAGCGATATTTTTTTAAAGCTGGAAATATTCAAAAAAATATTTAATATCATTATATTAATTATCACCGTCAATTATGGCGTCTTGGCCATTGCCTACGGCGGTGTAGCCATTTCCATCGCCAATCAGCTCATCAACTCCTGGCCCAACAAAAAACTCTTAAATTATAGCTATTTGCAGCAACTAAATGATATGTTACCCCAAATAATTCTCTCCCTGGTAATGGGCGCTATAGTTTATCCTTTTACCTTTTTAAAGCTCTCCCCGCTCACTACTCTGCTAATCCAAATACCCTGCGGTATCTTCGTTTATTTTGCCATGGCCCATATTTTAAATTTAAAAACTTATAATTATTTCAAAAAAATAAGCCGCGAATTTATAGCCAAGAAGTTTAAAAAATGATTTTTATAGTAAGGCGCTGGAGATTGCCATGATTAAGCCGCTTGTTTCAGTAAAGTGCATGACCTATAACCACGGCCCCTATATAGCTGAATGTCTCGATGGTTTTATGGCGCAAAAGACAAATTTCCCCTTTGAAGTGCTGGTGCACGACGATGCCTCAACCGATGACACTGCCGCCGTTATCCGCCGCTATGAAAAGAAATATCCCCAGATAATAAAGCCGATTTACGAAAAGGAAAATCTCTATTCCAAAGAGGATGTCTCGGTACACACCGGCATAGATGCCCTTATTAGCGGCAAGTATTTGGCTATCTGCGAAGGCGACGACTATTGGTGCGACCCTTATAAATTGCAAAAACAGGTAGATTTTTTAGAGAGCCATCCGGATTATTCCCTGGTGCACAGCGCCAAAAAAGTTTATGTGCAAAAAAATCGGCGCTTCGCCATAAAACTTCCGGTCCATGTTCCTAAAGATGATGAATATTTTAACTATTTACTTACCGAGCGCAATTGTATTTCCACTCCCACGGTGATGATGCGCTCTGCTATGTATAAAGAGTACCGCCGGGTGATAAATCCGGCTGTCAAAGAGGGCTGGATTTTAGGCGATTTGCCCATGTGGCTCTATGCCGCAAGGAAAGGCAAAATTCACTTTATGCCGGAAAAAACGGCTGTTTATCGCCAGCTTACACATTCGGCCTCCCATTTTTCCTCCACGGAAAAATACTGGACTTTTGTGTGTTCGGTGCGCACAATCCGCGAATTTTTTGCCGAAAAATATGGCGTCGCTCTGCCCCCCTGGAATAAAGAACTGGCTTTTTATGAAGCCGCTTGCAACTCGCTGGGGAGTTCTTATTCCGAAGCCAACCGGGCAACCCTTTTAGCGGCCTTCCGCGCTTTAAAAAATGAGCAAAAAAAGCTTTCGCTCCTTATACCGCTTGCGGCCTCAGTGAGTAAAACAAGTTATAAATTCTGGTATTACGGCCGCTCGGCCCAAAAATTTTATAGCCGCAAGCTAAATTCGCTCTTTAAGGCCATTTTTTAACGCCCACTAAGTTCTCTTAAAAATAATTTCTAGCACTTTAGGAAAGGCCGGCGGGTAAAAAAAAGACCCGCAAGGCTGGGAGTTCCTCACGGGCCTAAAACCAAAGCTGAGTCATCCTTGCTCAGCCATCGCAGAGAGAGCGGATTGCCAGGGGACGCCTTTCTTTTAATGTTAAGCCCCGCTCCGCTATTTTTTAATGCAAGTAGCGTGCCACAATGGCCATTTCAGCATCTTATTGATAATAAAAGAAAATAAGCGTTTTTGTGTTTGAAAAAAACAGCCCAAAATCCCTAAATTTCCGTAAAGTACGACAAATATGTCATAATGAAGTGACAGATATCACAAGCGGAGGGCGTAATTTTCACGAGCAACCGCTGGTGGTGCCGCAGTTAGGGCAGAGGTAGCAGCTACCGCTTCTTACGGTAATAGAGCCGCAATTTATGCAAGCCGGCGCATCTATCGCCGTTTCGTAAGTTTTTTCGCGCTTTAAGCCAGAGAAATTGGCCTCTTTGGGCGGCGTAAGAGCCGGTTTAATGGCCGCTTCGCCAGCGGCGATGGGCTGCAAAGTGCGGCTCTCCTCAGCCCCGGGCAATAAGAATTTTTGCTCCAGCCAGCGGAAGATATAATCGGTGATAGATTTGGCAATGGGCAATTTGGGATTGCCGGTAAAGCCCGAAGGCTCAAAACGGGAGTGGGAGAATTTATCAACCAGTACTTTAAGCGGCACGCCGTATTGCAAAGCCAGAGAAACAGAGGTGGCAAAGTTATCCATCAGGCCGCTTATAGTGCTGCCCTCTTTGGATATAACTATAAAAAGCTCTCCCGGCTGGCCGTCTTCATACATGCCCACTGTGAGATAGCCCTCGTGGCCGCCTATGGAGAATTTATGGGTAATGGCCCGGCGCTCCGGCGGCAAGCGATGGCGGAAACCGTTTGGCGGTGTTTCGGCAGCCAAAAGTTCGGCCGGTTTTTCGGCCTGAGTTTGGGTGGAAGTGGCCTTTTGCTCCTCTTCTTTAACATTTTTGGTATTTAAAGGCTGCGTCCTTTTGGAGCCGTCGCGATAGAGAGCCACAGCTTTTAGGCCCAGTTTCCAGGCGGCCATATAAGTATCGGCAATATCTTTAACCGTAGCGCTGCTGGGCAAATTCACCGTTTTGGAAATAGCACCGGAAATAAAGGGCTGCACGGCGGCCATCATTTTTAAGTGGCCGAGCGGTGCAATAGAGCGCTGCCCTTTGGCCGGCTTTAAAGCACAATCAAAAACAGCCAAATCCTCATCTTTTAGGCCGGGTGCACCTTCAATGGTGTCACTCGCGCGCACATAAGCCAAAATTTCCTCTATAGTCTCCCGCTTATAACCAAGGTGGAGCAGTGCCGGTTCAATAGAGCTGTTACTCATTTTAAAGACACCGCCGCCTACCAGCTGTTTATATTTTACCAAGGCGATATCCGGCTCAATGCCGGTGGTGTCGCAATCCATCAAAAAGCCGATAGTGCCAGTAGGGGCCAGCAATGTCGTTTGGGCATTACGCACTCCATGACTTGCCGCCTCTTCCAATACTTTTTGCCAAACAGCATGACAAACTGGCAAAATTTCTTTGTTTTCCGCGGTTTCCTCAATTTGTTTTTGCCTTATGGCGTGCTTGGTGAGCACTTCCAGCATACTTAGGCGGTTTTCGTCATAAGCGGCAAAGGGCCCTTTTAAAGCGCTAAGACGCGCGCTCGTAAGATAGGCGGTGCCGGTAATAAGGGCGGTAACAGCGGCTGCCAGCTGCCTTGCTCTATCGGAGTCGTAAGGGAGGCCGAGAGTCATGAGATAGGCGCCCAAATTGGCATAGCCCAGGCCGAGCGGCCTAAATTTAATAGAATTTTTGGTAATGCGCTCCGTGGGGTATGAGGCTTTATCCACCAAAATTTCCTGGGCAGTCAGGGTTATTTCCACGGCGTGCATCAGCCCTTTTATATCTATCTGCCCCGCTTCATCGGTAAAACGCAGTAAATTCAAAGAGGCCAAATTACAGGCCGCATCATCCAGAAACATAAATTCACTGCAAGGATTACTGGCATTTATGCGCCCGCTGGCTTTACAAGTGTGCCACTCGTTGATGGCTGTATCAAATTGCAAACCGGGATCGCCGCAAATATAGGCAGCCTGCGCTATTTGCTCAAAAATACGGCGAGCCGAGACTTTCCGGGCAACCTTGCCGTCGGTAATGCGAATTAAAGGCCACTCGGCATCTTTTTCCACCGCTTGCATAAATTCATCGGTTACCCGCACCGAGTGATTGGCGTTTTGAAAGAAAACCGAGCGGTAAGCTTCACCGTTAAAAGAGCCGTCATAGCCCTCCTCAATCAGAGCCCAGGCCTTTTGCTCCTCGTGGGCTTTGGCATCGATAAACTCCTCAATATCGGGGTGGTCCACATTTAAAATCACCATTTTGGCCGCCCGCCTGGTTTTACCGCCGCTTTTAATAACACCGGCAAAGCTGTCAAAGCCGCGCATAAAAGAGACCGGCCCGGAAGCCGTACCGCCGCCGGAGAGAGTTTCGCAGGATGCGCGGATGGTGCTCATGTTGGTGCCGGTGCCGGAACCGTATTTAAAGAGTTTACCCTCGGTGACAGCCAGGTTTAAAATGCTATCAAGATTATCTTCCACCGAATTGATAAAACAAGCGGAAATTTGCGGCTTTTCTTCCAAACCCAAATTAAACCAAACCGGGCTGTTAAAGGCCATGTACTGGTTTAAAAGGAGGTAGGCGAGCTCATCGTGAAAAGCGCTTTTCTCTTCCTCGTTTTGCAAATACCCCTGAGAAAGGCCCCAGGCGGCAATGGTATCCACAATACGGCTAACGAGTGTTTTTAAGCTGTCCTCGCGCTCCGCTGTACCCGGCTCACCGCGAAAATATTTGGAGGCGGCAATATTGGTGGCCATTTGCGACCAAAAAGAGGGCATTAAAATGTTATCCTGTTTAAAAACCGGCTTACCGTTATCGCCCATTATAACGGCGCTTCTCTCTTCCCATGTCACTTCGTCAAAGGGGTCCTGGCCGCTTTTGGTATAATAGCGCTCTACCCACCCCCGGTGTATGTTGTCTATCTCTGTACTCATGATATTCCTTAATATAGTAAAGGCAGGGTAATTTGTCTCCACCTGCTGAATGCGCCCTTATTCTTGACAAAAAAAACAGCCTGGCAAGAGCGAAAATATTGAATAAATTCGCATTGATGAACTCTTCGCTCAGAAAGCCGTCAATTTTAAAGGTAATTTTTTTAACTCTGCTTTATTATTGTGCTTTTTGCTGTGTAGGTAGATGTGCGTAAGGAGCTAACATTTGTTCAAAAATAGCAGCACTTTTAATCCGCCGCTGAAAATGGCTGCTTAAAAGTTCCCGCGTAATATTGAGAGCGCCAAAGCCAAGAACCTCTTTAGGTGGGCGTGCGCCTTTAAATAAAAGCGCCAAAGCCAGGCGTTCCTCTTCCGGGCAAAATAGAGCCGGATCTACCGGCAAGAAATATTTACAGCAAGAGCCGATAATACCATCGCCAAAAGGCCAGATGGGCCCTGCCGGCAGCGGCTTTTGACAGTGATTGCAAGTGGCAAAATCGGGGCAAATACCGTGGATTTGCAAGAGGCGCAGTTGAAAACGGGCGGCAAATTCCAAAATATTCGGCGCGCTGCTTAAGTGATTCATCGCCAGCATAGCAAGAGAAAAGAGGCGCTCATCGGCTATGGCCGCGGGCGAAAAGCTATTTAGAAGGTCCAATAAATAGGCCCCGCAGAGCTTTACCGGCAAGCGTTTTTCCTCGGCACTCATCCAAGGGAAGTGGTTTATTTGGGTGGCTTCTTTTAAACGCCAGAGATCGCTACCGGAACTCGGCGGCGCGAGAATAGCCAGGGCCTCGGCTCCGGCGCTAAGGCCGGCAGGAAAGCGCTTGCGACTGTTTTTGCCGTTTTTGGCAAAAGCGCTTATGCGCCCGTTTTCGGCACTTATTAGCGAGAAAATGAGATCGTTATCGCCATAGGGCATAGTGCGCAAAACAAGCACATGGTACTGGAGGCTTTTATGACTTAAGAGCGCGGCGTAATTCATTTATTTAAATAGCTGTTATATCTGCACTTTTGCCGGTAAGAAGAGCTCTCGGGTTATCTTCCAGCAGCTTTTTAACCGCTTTTTCTCCCAGCTCTTTTTTCAGCGCGGCGATGGTGGCGCCAAATTCCGCGCACATAGTCACATCATGGCTATCGGAAGCGGCCAAATGGGCCAAATGATTATCTATGAGCTCACGCACGCGGGTTTGCGCCTTTTTGCCGTAATAGCCGCCAAGGCTGCTGGCCTCTATTTGCAAAAAAAAGCCCCCGGCCGAAACGCGCTCGGAAAGCCATTCCAAAGAATAGCCCGGGCTGCGCTCCGGATGCGCGAGCACCAAAGTATAGCCAAGGCTTTGCAATTCAAAAATCATGGCCGAAAGGCGCTCTTTGGCCACTTCTGTCCAGGGTAATTCAATTAGAAGCGCCTCTTCGCCGGGCACGCCAAAGGGCACAATATAGGAAGCGACATCTTGCAATATAAGCGGATCCAAATTGTGCTCGGCCGACATATGCAATTTGAGCGGCAGGCCCTCTCTTTTTATGGCGGCGCTTAGTAGCTCATAGCGATTTGCGATAACTTCGCGCTTTAGCGGCACCAGCGAAAGGCCTGGCAGGTGCGGAGTGGCAATAACTTCGTCAATACCGGATGCCAATAGAGCTTTAGCCATGGCCAGGCTGGTTTCCAGGCTATCGGAACCGTCATCTATTTGCGGGAGAATGTGGCAGTGAATATCAATCATTATCTGCCTCCTAAAAGCCGCCGCGTTCCGGCAAACTCATTTCCGGTTTAATGCGGGCTTCGCCGTTTTCGGTAAGCGGATTTTGTTCATTATATAAATCGAGATCCAAAGTAAAATGGCAGCGCCGCATCTCCTCTTCCATGGCATCAAGATAACTTTGGGCAGTAAAATGGCGAGAGACTTCCTGGCAAAGAGGGCGAATTTGCTCTTCGTGTTCCCAAGTATAAGGCTCGCCGTTAAGCCGCACACAGCCCAAATATGTGGCCCAGCTTAAGGGAGCGAGCCCAAACTTTTTTAAATCACGCCAGAGCGCTCTGAGGCGCCCTTCGCGCGCCGGATCAAGGTAGAGAAATTCCGGATGATACATAAGAGCATTATGACAAAATTCCGGGCAGTTGGTAATGAGCTTAAAATTATTATAAACACCTATACCCACCAGCATCTCTTTGGTGCGGTTGCCAACCCCCAGGCCGGGGTATTTTTGGCCGGGGAGAGCCGGCCTTTCCGGGGTAAAACTGAGCAGGGGATTTTGCAAACGAATCCACTGGATAACGAGGGCTTTAAAATTCTGGCCGCATAAGTCCGGTGCTTCGGCGCCAAAAGTTAAATTCTCCTCGGAAACGATAATATCGCTGAGCAGCATCACGCGGCTCTCTTTTAAGGCCAGGATTTTAAGCCGTTGCCGCCCGTTGTCACTGGGCAAAATTCTAATTTCTATCCGCTCAAAGCCCAGTTTGGTAACTTCTTGATAAATACCGTATTTTTTAAAGGTTTTATAAATAGCGCCTTCTTTGTAACGGCCCAAGAATTTGGCTTCCGGTGCCCGGCCCGGCCGCCCTTCCATCAGGAGATAATCGCCCTCATCAGGCAAAAAGCTGGAACTGGCTAGGTTTTCTTTATAAGTACCGAGGCGCCTGGCAAGATGCAAGCGGCTCCATAAACCGGCTTTTTTCTCTCTTGGCATTTCTAAGCCGGGCATAAGAGTTTCCTCAGCGGGATATATCGTCCAAGAGTTTTTTCAAATTCTGTGAACGCTTTAAAATATTTTCTTTAAGTAAGCGATTTTCTTTGGCTAATTTTATATAATCGCTAGCGATGTTTATAGCTGTCAAAAGCGCTGTTCTGGTGGGACCCACATTGTGGGTGGCCTCAGACACTTCTTGCAATTTTTTTTGAATATAAGCGGCGACTTCCTGCAAATGGCCGCTTTCTTCGCCGCCGATGCTAAGCTGCTGCCCCAAAAGCTCAATCTGAATAGTTGCCTCGTTACTCACCGGAGCCCCGCTTTCTTTGCAGACAAAAACCTATTTTAGCCAGTTCCGCCAAAATAATTTCCGCTTTTTTATCGAGTTTGTTACGACTAAAATTATCAAGTTCGGCATAAGGGAGGAGGAGGCCGTTACAATGGTTGCAATGGATCATATCCTCCAAATCTTCGGCTTCATCTTTGCCATGTTCATAATTGGGGCAGAGTTTTGGTAAATGAAAACCGGCCGCTTTCTGCTCGCTGATAAAGAGTTCTTGTAAAACGGAGGCCAGGGCAGTTTTTTCGTCAGCCATGTAAATAACCTATGCTGCAATTTTGGCGATAAGGGCTTTTAAAAAGAGATAGAACTTTTGCACGCTTTCAATACCAACCGACTCATCGGGGCTATGCGGGCTCTTTAAATCCGGGCCAAAGGAGATTTTATCGAGCCCCGGTTTTTTGGCTCCCAGAATTCCGCATTCGAGACCGGCATGAATGGCGGCGACGGCAAAAGGCTTACCAAAGAGCTCCTCACTGACTTTTAGCGCGGTAGCCAGCACTTTTGAGGAGGCATCCGGCTTCCAGCCGGGATAATTCACTTTAGTGGCTACTTTGGCTCCGGCCAAGCGGCCGATAGCGGCGATTTGCTCTAAAACGGTACAGAGCTCTTCATCCACAGCCGAACGCGGGCTGCACTTTATAATGAGCTCCCGCTCCTCGGTGCGCACCACTGCCAGGTTATTGGAAGTCTGGATGAGACCGGGAACATCAATAGAAGTAGCCAGCGGCCCATGGGGGAGAGCTTTTATAAGGTTAAGCACTTTTTGCGAATCGCTGCCGTTTAAGAGAGCTGCCGGCGCGGCGCTTTCGGCAATTATTTTAAGTTCGTGCCCCTTAGCCAGCTCCGGTTCCACTTGGGCCGTAAAGGCCGCCAAAGCACTATTTAAATCACTTAAAGAGCCATTTACGGCCACAAGCGCTTTGGCCGCCCGCGGCAGAGCATTATGCTTATCGCCGCCCCCTATAGCGGCGAGGCGCAAATCCATATCCTGCGGCAAACTGGCCAAAGCTCTGGCTAAAAGCACTACGGCATTGCCTCTTTGCAAAGCAATATCGAGGCCTGAATGGCCGCCTTTAAGGCCGGTAAGTTCCACACTAAAAAAGCTGCGCCCGCCGGCGCTTTCGCCAAAATTAAGCGGCAAGGTAATATCGGCCGAGCCGCCGCCGGCACAACCAACGGTAATATACCCCAGCTCTTCGGAATCCAAATTGAGCATTATGGTGCCTTTTAATAAAGAGGCATCAAGACCGTTAGCTCCCGTAAGGCCAGTTTCTTCCTCAACAGTAAAGAGGAGCTCAAGAGGACCGTGCAAAAGAGTTTCATCGGTGGCGGCGGTCATAGCGGAAGCCACACCGATACCGTCATCAGCGCCCAAAGTAGTGCCTTTGGCTGTCACAACCGGGCCGTCAATTATAGCTTCTATGCCGTCTTTTAAAAAATCAAAATCTTTGCCGCTCTCTTTTTCGCAAACCATATCCATGTGGCCTTGCAAAATAACCGTGGGCTTATCTTCCAGCCCTTTGGAAGCCGGCACATAAACAATTACATTGCCGGTTTCATCGGCTCTTGCTTTAAAATTATGCTCCTTAGCCCAGGCTAAAAGATGGCTTCTTATCCCGGCTTCATTGCCTGAGCCATGGGGTATGGCACATATATCGAGGAAGTAATTCCATAGGGCTTTTGGTTCTAACTCACTAACTTTATTAGTCATTTTCCATAACCTCATCTAAGTAATTATTTGGCCGGCAATTTTCGCCACTCTTGCCAAATGCCTTTTAGCATAGTAATTATAATAAGTCACTAGGGCGCTTTTCAAAGATGCTCAAGATAATTGGCAACATTTGGCGTATTGGGAGCTGTAATGAAAGAAAAAAGTAGCTTTTTTTGGGCTATCATTTCGGCGACTTTTGTTTTAGCTGCCTGCTCGGCAAGTGGAGATAATATCCCTAATAGTCAGCCCAAAGCCGATAATCCGGCTCCGCAAAACAATAATCATACCGATGCTTTTAGCGATGCCGCCAGCGACTCAGTTATAGATGAAGAATTTCAGATAGATAATAAATTTTATGACGACACTTTAACCGATTGCCTCTTTTACAGCGCTTTCGGCGCCGTGGGTGACGGCAAAACCAACGATATGGCGGCCATTGTGGCAACGCACCAAGCGGCTAATCTGGCCCGCCGCTGCGTAAAAGCCGATAAGGGAGCCACTTATTACATTAGCGCCATAAGCGAAAGCGCGATTATTCAGACTTCCACCGATTGGCGCGGCGCCTCTTTTATTATTGATGATTCGCAAATCACCACCGATAACCGCTCCAATCATATTTTTGCGGTAATTTCCGCCATGCCGAGCTACTTTCTCATTGCCGGTGGGCAAAAACTGGTGGATTCGCTGCCTATTAATTCTATCGCCCGCCAGCAAAAGAATATCGGTTTTGTTTTGCCGCAAGACGCGGTGATAGCCCTCTTTGATACAACTACCAAGCGCTATATTCGCGAGGGGCAGAACGCCAACAAAGGAGCCTCGCAAACGGATTTTATCCTGGTGGATAAAGATGGCAATGTAGCCGATACTTCGCCCATTATCTGGGATTATAATATTGTCACCGATTTGCAGGTTTTCCCCGTGGACAGCGAGCCGCTGTACCTCGTAGGCGGCACTTTTACCACTATCGCCAACCAGGCGGCCTCACTGGTTGATGTTTATTATAATCGCGGCATTAATATTATGCGCTCCAATGTAGTAGTTGACGGCTTTACTCACTATATCGAGGGCGAATTAAACCATGGCTGCCCATATAACGGCATTTTGACCATGAATTATGCTGCTAATATCACCGTAAAGAACAGCATTTTTACCGGCCACAAGCTTTATATGAGCGGCGCTACGCAACTTGGTTCTTACGATATTCAGCCAACAGGCGTTATCAATCTTACTTTAGAAAATTTAAAGCAAACCAATGATATTATGGACAAAAACTTTTGGGGAGTTATGGGCTCCAACTATTGCAAAAATATTATTTTGAAAAATTGCGAACTTAGCCGTTTTGATGCCCACCAGGGCGTGGCCGGCGTCACAATTTTAAACTCCAAACTCGGCCATCAGGGTATGCTGGTCATCGGCGAGGGCGATTTGATAATGAAAAACACCACCGTTTACGGCTCGCTTTACACCGGCTTTATAACTCTGCGCGATGACTACGGCTCCACCTGGCGCGGCAATCTTTATATTGAAAACTGTTCTTGGGAGCCCCCCAAAGGGCTCAGTATAATGCCTGTTATCTTTGCCTCCAATAGCGGCAACCACAACTTTGGTTACGAATGTTATCTCCCCGAAACCATTACGATAAATGGCCTTTATATTAATAAGACCTCTACTACTTATCTCTTGCCGGATACCATTCCCGATAACAATACAGCCGCCTATCCCTACCATATTCCCCGGGAAATCAGCATTAAAGATTTAAAAACCACTAGCACGGCCGGCTGGGAATTATACCAGCCCCAAAGTGGCTACAAATACTCCGGCATGGAAATACACCAGGAAAATTAACCTTACACAGTACCAGACTACATTTTTCAGTTTTTTTAAAACACATATAATATTTATTGACACATTCTGTAAAAATGTGCTTTAAGATCCCCTCGTGTTTTTGTAACACCAAACACTTAAAGGAGTTTTAAAATGGAAGTTAAGTACATGGATTTAGTCAAAGAGAGCTGGGCACTGGTCAAATCAGATATCGCCTTCTTCGCTTTGGGTTTACTCATTGCCGAATGTGTCGGTAGCTTTACCGGCGGTATTTTGACACCGGCTCTTATGGTTGGTTATATCATGGCTATCATGAAGAAAATGAACGGCGAGAAAGTTGCTCTCGGCGATATCTTCAACATGGGCTTCTCCAAGTTCGTACCGGCTTTCGTGGCCGCCATTATTATTGGCTTTGCCGTTTCTATCGGTAGCGTTTTGCTCATCGTCCCCGGTATCATTGCTGCTTATACCGGTATGCTGGCTATGTTCATCATCGCCGATGAAGATAATATTCCTTTCATGGATGCCATTAAGAAAGGCTTCGAGCTCTTCAAAGCTAACTGGAAAGTCATCGTTATCGCTTCTATCGTAGCCGGCTTCTTCGGTTCTTTGGGTGCAATTGCCTGTGGCGTTGGTGCTTTTGTAACCATGCCGATAACCTTTGTCGCTATGCTCAAAGTTTATCAAATGATCAAAGGCGATGCCGCTCCTGCCGCCGCTGCTGCCGAAGCCCCCGCTGCTGAAGCTCCTGCCGCCGAAGCTGCTGCCGAAGCCTGATTTCCCCATCTTAGATGGTCTCTTCTTTAAGCAACCAAGCGGTTGCTCCTAATGCACTGCCCGAAAATCCCATAGATTATCAAGAAGACGGTGATGCCGATACTCCTGAGCTTATTGATGTGCGCCTTACTGTAGATAGCCGGGCAGCCGGGCTTAGAGCCGATATCGGCCTCACCAGGCTGATGCGCCGCATGCGCCGCCACACTGCCCGGGCTGTTTTGGAGCAACTTGGCGTTACCGGCTATTTGGGGCGCACCGTGCGCCCGGGATCGCGCCTCATATTGGGCGAAGAGCTGCATTGGCAAAGGCGCCTTAAAGAAGAACCACCGCTCCCGGAGCATATCCCCATTATCTGGCAAGATGAGTGGAGCATAGCCGTCAATAAGCCGGTGGGTATTCCCGTGCACGCCACAGCCCGCTATTTTCGCTTTTCTGTCATGGCTTATATGCATAAGCATTTTCCAGAAAATACGCCGCAAGTGGCTCATAGGCTGGATATGGATACCACCGGGGTTCTCTTGCTCTATTTGCCGGGAAACGGCCACTATTTTAAAAATCTCTTTGCCGAGCGCCTCACTAAAAAGAGCTATATTGCTATTGTCCAGGGGGTAGTGAGCGAAGATAATTTTACCATAGATGCCGATATTGCCCAAGACCCCGATACCCGCCTTAAAGGCATTCGCATGAAAATTGTGCCCAAAGGCCAGGGTATGAGCTCTTTAACCGAGGTAAAAGTACTGGCAAGAAGTGATAAATATACTTTGGTCCACTGCTTTCCGCGCACCGGCCGCCAGCACCAAATCCGCCTGCACATGTTCCATGCCGGCTATCCCTTAGTGGGCGACCGCCTATATGGCCAAAGCGACGACTTTTTCAAAGCCGCCGCCGCCGGCCTCATAAGTGAAGAAGACATTGTAAAAGAGGTCTTTATGCGCCGCCAGGCTCTTCATGCCTATTCGCTCTCCTTCCCCCGGCCGAATGGCACTACGGCTACTATTTATGCCCCCTTGCCTGATGATATGAGCGAATTTTTAGCCGAGAATTTTTCCGGCGGAGTGCCTGACCTTACTAAATAAAACTCTTAAGCCTTGTGCTTATGCCCATGCTTCTTCTCGCCGTTTTCGCTGCCCTCCTCGGAATAAGCGGAAGAATAAGCCGAAGAATAGCTGTAATAATGATAACCGTAGCGATAATAACCGCCGCGCGTATAAGCTGATTTCTTCGGTGTGGCGTTAAAGACAAAGCCAATAAGAGGCGCATTCATCTGCTGCAACTGGGTGGCAATAGAGCGCAGGGCCACCCTGTCGGTGAGGCCCGGACGCACCACCAGGAGCAAATTATCCACCACTCGCGAGATAATAAGCGCATCGCCTAAAGCCATGAGCGGCGGGCTATCAAAAACCACATAATCAAAACGATTTTTAAGCTCGGCTACCACATCGCGGAATTGCGGTGAACTCAAAAGTTCGGCGGAATTTGGTGGCAAGGGGCCGCTTGTTAGCACCGAAAGCCCGGGAATATCGCTCTCTCTAATGGCTTCATCCAGCGTTTTACGGCCGGTAAGCACCGAGCTGATACCGATATTATTTTTTAAATCATAAATACGGTGCACCATCGGCTTATGTAAATCGGTATCAATAACAATAACTTTTTTGCCAAGCGCAGCCAGGCTTGCGGCCACAAAATTAGTAACCGTACTTTTGCCCTCTTTGGGATTGGCCGAAGTTAAAAGCAGACTTGAAGGGGTATTTTCCATGCCGGCGGCCAAAAGATTGATGCGGATAAAGCGGATAGATTCCGCGAGTGAGCTTTTGGGGAAAAATTGCGGAAAATATTCCACGCGCCGCCGCTCGTTAAGAGCCAGATAGCGATTTAGCTCTTCTTCGCTGATGTTCAGCGATTTATCAACAGCCGGGTCAAAATCATGCTCAAGCTGCGTTAAAGCCCCCAGCATAGGACGGTGCACCAGCTTTTCCGCCTCTTCGCGGCCGCTTAACTTGGTGTCGAGAGTTTCAAGAATAAAGGCCAGAACAATAGCCATAAAAAGGCCAAGGACAAAAGAGAGGAGTATATTTATTTTAACCCGCGGCGATATGGGAAATTGGGGAGTAACCGCGTGTTCCACTATCTCCACATCCACAAATTGGGCCACACCTGACAGCTGCGTCTCTTTACTGCGTTTGATAACCAGAGCATAAAGATTGCGATAATTGGTGAGCTCGTAATTGCGCCTTTGATATTCCACTGTCAGGCTGTTTAAGCGGAGAGCCTCTTGCCTGGTGCGGGCAAGTTCCTGAGAAATAATATTTACTGTGCGGTCGAGCTCTATTTTGCGCTGCTTGGCTCTATTCACCAAAAGTTTTAATTCGTCCTTCAGCGAGTTTTCCACGGCCTCCAGTTGCTCAAGTGCGGCTTTATAAGCCGGATGCTTGGGGCCATATTGAGTAACTACTTGGCTAAACTCCTGCTGCCTGGCCAAAACCACCTCGCGCAAATTATCCAGAGTGGCATTGCCGAGTGTTAAGGGACTTGCCAGCATGGCCTTGTAATCATTTTGAAAATCGGTGAGCGTTTTTAGCTGCACGTCGGCCCGCCACAAGTCGGTTTTTACATCCATCAGCTGGCTGCTAAGGCGCTTTTGCTTATCGGCAATAAGACTTTCATAGGCTTCAAAAGAGGTGGCCTCAATATTATTGGCCTTTTGAAAATCCAAAAGATTTTTTTCGGCCTCATTTAATTGCGTTAAGAGGCCGCCTTCCTGCTCAACAAGCCAACTGGTGGCTGAGCCAATCATGGAAATTTTATTTTCGCGGCGCAAGGTGTTGTAGCCGTTAACCACTTCTGTGGCAATCATGCGGGCAAGCTCAGGATTACGATTTTTTACTGTAATGGTGGCAAGGTCAGAATCACGGCTCAAAGAGACAGCTACCTGGCGGGCTAAAATATCAGTGGGGTTTAAGCGGCTTAAGGCCTTTTCGGCCTCTAAGGGCGGCAATTTATCAATGCCTAAAAAGCTATAATTAGTGGCTAGTTGCAAATTGGCTACCACTTTTTCCAAAACCGGGCGGCTGGTAATTACTTTGGCCTGGGTGTTGCGGTAATCTTTATTAAAAAGGTAATAAGAGGCCGTGGATTCCAGCCCTTCTACCTGGCGGCCCAAGGGGCGCAGAGTCTCATTATTGAGCACTATAACCGTGCTGGCCTGATAAATTTTTGGCTGGCGCATAGTGTAAATCACACCCAGCGCGGTAACCATAATAATGGCCAAAAGCATAAAAGGCCAGCGGCGGCGCAAAATAGCCACATATTCCATAATATCAAAGGCATCGCTTTGAACAGCCCTGACATCGATGGGAGCTTCTAAAGATTTATGCAAATTGGTGTCGCTCATAAACCTCCCTCGGCCGGGTAGGTTGTCAGTTTATTGGGGGAAAGTCAATAAATGTGCAAGAAATATGGCAAACCGCTTCTTATGCCACATGCGCCAATTTAATATCGGAATATTGGCCGGCTAAGTCCTTATTAAGGATAACAACCCAATGGCTGACCGGAAACAAACCGCTTACAACTTGCGGTGCTTATACAATCACTGCTGCCTGTACAGGATGTTTTGCAACTTGTACTTGAAGCGCACTTATAGTAACCGCACGAAGTGTTATAAAATTTTGTAGTGCTTCCGCAGCTATATGTTTTGGTTACATCTCCCTGGCCACTGCAAGTAGTGCTTATAGGAGAACTTGAACAGCATACACCATCCATACAGTGTGAACTCTGGCAATGGCTGTTATCGGAGCACGATCCGCCGTTGGATCGGGGGGAAACACATTGTTCCCCAATGCAAACATAATTATCGGAGCAATCGTTGTTGCTAGTACATGAAGTTTTACAACTTGTATCACCGCAAACATAAGGGGCACAGGATGAAGTATCTTGCACACAAGTGCCTCTTGAGTCGCTTTTATCGCAACGATAGTGGGTTTCTGTAATGCCACTACAAGATGGATTACTATTGCAAGCTGTATCGCAGCAAGTATTGTCAGCGCAAAATCCGTGTAAACAATCACCGGGATTATTGCATGATTCGCCGTCTATCTTTTTACAAGCACCAAAGCCATCGCAGCGGTAGGCCGATTGTTTGCAATCTGTACCCTGTTCACCAAGCTGGACTAAAGTACAAGTGCCTTCGCTGCCGGCTACATTGCAAGCTTCGCAGGTATTACATCTGTTTTTGGTGCAGCAAACGTCGTCAACGCAGCTACCATTAAGACAGTCATTGTTGTCATTGCAGCTTTGACCTGGCACTTTTAGGCACACTCCGTGGCCGTCGCATTTTTGTGTTTCCCCCTCACAGGTGCCTTCGTCATTGTTGTTTTTACTGACAAAATCGCAAGTACCGTGGCCATTTATATTACAAGCTTCACAGGTTCCGCATTTATCGGTATTACAGCAAACACCGTCAACACATTGCTTGTTTTTGCACTCGTTGTTATGGTCACAGGTTTCTCCCAGTTCCAAGAGCATGGCGCAGTGACCAGCATGACAATAAGTGACACTGTTACATTCTCCATCACCAGAGCAGGCTTGTCCCACTACTTCAGAAGTACATATATGTGTGTCTTTATTGCAAACAAATTCCGCCGGGCAATCGGCTACTTCATCACAACATTCTCCATTTTTGCAACAGCGGCCGGTTTCTGGACCATCGCTTGAGGCGTCGCAGTGGTTACTTTGGCAGGCATCGTCACTTTGACAGCCGGTTTTGCCGTCTTCAATTTTGAGTTTGCATGAGCCCTGATGGCAATAGTGGGTTGAAGCGCAGTCGTCACTATTTTTGCAGGAAGTGCGGCAACCTGAGTGGTCTTCTTTGCAGGCATAGCCATCGTCACATTGGGTGGCCGAAGTTGTAGAACAAATGGCGCTATCTTGATTGGCTTCATCGGCTAGAACACATTTGCCACCATTTTCAGGATAATAAAAATTATTATCACATTTAGCACCGCAAGCGGTATCTGGTACAAATTCATGTCCACAATGGTTACTTTTGCACACAGCTTTATAACATTCTTTCCAAACAGAGGAATGTTCCGGTAAATTTTGGCAATCCTGATCTTTAAGGCACTCCACACAAGTGCCGGAGCTACAAACACCGCTAGAATCCTTGGTACTGCATGGTATTCCATCGGCTTTATTAACCACTTTGCATGGCTGATTCTCTTTTGAATTGGGGTCACAAATAGCTTCCTCGCAATTATTTTCCGGCTGAGTACAAGCCACATTTTGACAAAATCCCAGGCAGTTTTCGCGACAATTTGGACAGGCTTTGGTGCTTTCCGTATAGACGCAGCCTTTGTTGCTAACCGACTCACATATTCCGGTTTGGCTATAAGTATAATAAGTGTCGTCATTTTCGTTACAGTTGGCAGCAGGCGGGGTGTCACAAATTTTGGGTGTTCCTACACAACGCCCTTCGCCATCGCAAGCGCTAACGGTACAAATATTGCCGTCATCACATGGGGTATCTTTTGCTTTAGGCATATAATGGCAACGGGCCGCTTCACAATAAGCTCCACTTAATATTTCACAAGCACCCGGAAACTGACAGTCCGCATCCTCTACGCAAAGAGGATTGGGCACATCAAGGCAAATATTATTAGTGCAAGTTTGCTTTTTAGCACACTCACTATCCTTTTGGCATACCAGGCGACAAATGCCTTCACTACAAGTTAAAGGAGATGGGCATGTTTCACCGTCTTCATCACTCGAAAAGCAGGATTCGCCTTCTTGGATATCCTCAAGGCTAATTTCTTTCGGGAAGGAGGGGCCGGCTATTGGGCAGGCACTAAGAGGTATCACTGTGACAATGAGTGCAAGTAAGCAAAGCTTTTTCATTGGGACCTCCTAAAAAAGAAAGCTAATGGCGCTGTTAGATACTTTAAAGGCAATCTAACAATACTTTGTTAATTTTACATTTTTGTTAGGTCAGGAAGCAATCAAAAAAAGAGGAACATGAGCTATTTTGTAATTTACAGCTTATTCCGCAACATTTGGCTATTCTATATACCCTAGTGCCTTAAGCTGAGCCGCCGTTTCCGGGGAAAGTTCCCCCTCTTCCGCCGCGCTGCCACCTTTGGCAAAGATCTTTTCATAGCGCAATAGTTCATCGGCAGTAGAGCGGTATTTCTCGGTAGCGGATAAATCATGCTTTTCGGCGCTATCGGCCGCAAGATCATAAAGTTCCAGCGGTTTTAGCCCGCGCGGATTATCTTTATTGGCTTTAATCAGGCTATAAAAGCCGCTGATAATGGCCGTTAGTTCATGGCCCTGGTGATCCTCTTCGGCGAGGTGAATAGTGGGCGCAGTGCCGCTAAAAAGGTCCATACCGGCCCACATAGGATTAGCCGCCAGATTGTTAAGCGCGGCCAATGTGGGCAAAATATCGCTCTGCCTGGCCATCGTAACCTGGCGCCCGGCGGCAATATCCGGCCCAAAGATAATAAACGGCACCTTAAGTTGCTCTTCATAGAGGCTGGTACCATGGTAAAAATGGCCGTGTTCGGCAAACTCCTCGCCGTGATCAGCCGTAAATACTATTTGCACTTTTCCCCATAAGCCACGCTCTTTCAGGCCGGCAAAAAGAGCGCCAAGCCCCTCATCCAGGCGCTCCACTTCATCTTTATAAGCGCCATACATCTCTTTAGCCATAGCCGCTGCAGGAAAGGGGGTGGCCACTCTGGCATAAGAAGCACCGTTTTTCGCAAAATAAGGGTCGTGAGGATCCATATAGTGTAAATACAAAAAGAAAGGCCGCTCATCGCTCCTGGTATCCAGCAAATTCAGGGCTTCCAAACTCACTACTTCGGCCGGCTGATAAAAATATTCCGCTCGGCGCCCAAAGGGCAAATAGCGCTCTCTTATGAGGCGATACATATTATAAACGCTAAGGTTTGTGGCACTCTGCGGGGCACCGAAATAGCGCCTGGCCTTAAGCTCCCGATATTCGTCAAACCCCTGGTTAAAGCCAAAAGCGCTCCCAAGATTACTGTTATTACTGACAGCCAAAGTATTATAACCGCCTTTTTTAAAGAGCTCGGCCATAGTCTCATGCTCTTCTTTTAAAAGCGCTTTTTTGGAAATTGCCTGATGTTGGCGCGGCAAAAGGCCGGTCATAATGGTGGCAACTGCCGGTTTAGTCCAACTGGCTGCGGCATAACTATTTTCAAAAACCAACCCCTCCTTGGCAAGAGCAGCTAAATTTGGCACCTGAGCTGGCGCTCCAAGGGCATTTTGGGCACTATAAAAAGGCAAGACATCGGCCCGCAAGGTATCGGCAATAATTAAAATAGTGCCTCCCGGGTGCTGGGCAAAACTCTTGCTCTTCGCTTGGCCGTGCACCTCTTCCCCTCGGAGAAGAAAAGCCAGCGTACCAAAAATAAATATCAGGGGAATAATATAACTAAAACTGAGTACACGGGCGCTTAAATGACGCTCGGTAAAGCTCACTAAGCTATAAATAACCAAAGAGCTGATTAAAGCAAAAAGAAAGGCCAAAAGCGATGCCCGACCGCTCTCTGCCTGGTGCTCGGCAAAATAGTTGCGAAAGATCAAAAAGCGCCCGACAACCAAAGCCGGAATGCCCCAAAAGAAAGTAGCCAAAAGGCGCAAAATACGCTCGGTTAAAGCCTTATCGCGCTTTTTGGGGCACAAAAAGCCGCTGATAAAAAGCAAAAGCCCGCCCAAAAGAGCAGCTATGGCTCCGTAAAAAAGCGCGGCAAAGAGGGGATCAGCACCAACTAAAAGTGCCTCCAAAAGCCCCACTAAAAAGGGGCCCAGGCTAATGGCGAGAAGCCCTCTTTTTAGCAAGATATTGGGGTCATTCATGGACGAGCTCCCGCTGCTGAGAGCGAAATTACATAAGGATCACGCGGGTTTGACAACGCCTTTTTACCACCTCTTGTCACCACGGCATAATACACTTTCTTTTCCAAAGAGAGGCTGAGTTTTACCGGATCTTTATCCATCTGCTGCTCTTTGGCCGCCACTTCGTTGCCCTCTTCATCAACTACGGAAGCTTTAAGCGGCACCACCGGAATACCAGTAACTTTAAGCTCAAAATCGCCAGCCTTGCCAGCGGTATTATCGATTTTATAAAAATCGCTGTCCTCTTTGGGATGGAGCCAGCCGCTTAATCCCTCGGCGCCGATTTCCAAAACGGTGGCCTTTTCTTTGCTGTTATTGGGCTCCCGCTCCAACTTAGCCGCTCCTTCATAGGGGCGAATTTGGAGTTCATAGGGGCTTTCGGCGTTAAATTGGTTTTTATTTTTGGCACTAACCAAAAAGAGCGCTTCTTTTAGCAAAGTAGGAGCAATAATTTCGCCCTCTTTTTTGGCATTATCATTAACTGTTATCCATTTTTCGCTGCCGTCACCGTTATATAGTGAGAGCACCAAGTCCACCTCTTCCAAACCGGAGAGAGTCACCATTACCGGCCGTTCTTCCGGCAGGGAGATTTTGAACCAATCTTCATCGGCTTTGCGCCAAGGCGCTTTGTCCAAAATCTTGCCTTGGTCGATATGGCCGCGAATAAACATCGACTCGGTAATAGCTGTGGCTTCAACCGGGCGGTCATTGGACTCTTCTTCAAAAGCCACATCCAGAGCCACAAGCTCAGCCGTTATTTGGTAAGGCTCACTGTTATTAAAAGTCCAGCGGCTATTGAGTTCCACAAAGAGCGGCCCTTTATTTTCTTTAATAACAAAAACGGGGATAGTCATAGTTTCGCCTTCATCCTTCATGGCGCCAATCTCTTTCAATATCTCGCCGATATCGGTGGTGATTTTCAGTGAAGGCTTAACTTTTTTGGGAATAACAACACTCAGTTTCAGTGCTTTGCCGCCGGCATCTTCCGGCAATTCGATTTTATACCAATCGGCATCGTTTTTCACCGCCAAATAGCCCTTTTTGGCCTCACCCAATGTAAGTGGCAGAGCATCGGCCTGACGTTCATTGGGCTCTTTTTCCATAGCTTCATCAAGCGGCTCTTGGCTGATAGTCAAATTATAGGCATGCTCGGCATCAGAGAGGCTCTTCTCTTTGCTGTTCTTCTTAAATTGATAGACTTTTACAAAATAAGTGCCGGCATTAAGTTTTAAGCCCGGGTAGGTTTCCCCCTGGCTCGCCAGCTTTTCTTTCTCGCCGTCGCTGTTGGAATAAGCCTTAATAATAGCGTCATCATCCTGGCTGCCGTGCAAAGAAAAAGCCACATCCAAAGTAGGCAGGCCGCTTAAAGTAATGGTCACCTGAGCCGGTTCTTGCAAAGTAAAACGCCAATAATCCACATCGGCTTTATCATCGGCCGCGTTTATATAGCCTTCGCCTTTTTGATCTATCTCTATGGCTGTAGCCTCTTTTTGACTGTTATTGGGTTCTGCCTCTTTGATGGTCTCAAAAGAACCGCTTGCTATATTAGCAGCAGCTTTTTCTTCAGGTGAAGCCTCTTTAGCCTCTTTGGTGGCTTCTTGCTGAGTAGCGGGTGCAGCAGATTGATTGGGCTTTTCTTTTTTACAACTGGGGACAAGGGCACAAGCCAGGAGCAATAAAAGCGCTTTTTTCATATATACCTCGCATAACTAAAATTACACCGACAAAAGCGGCGCAAGTAGTAATAGAATATATTGCGTAAAAAGAAAAGGAGGGAACTAAAAATATAATCTCACTTCTCGGCGTTTTCGGCCGGAGCGGCTGCTTCAGCAACAACAGCTTTGCGGTCAACCAGTTCAATAAGAGCCATCGGAGTATTGTCGCCAATGCGGTTATTGATTTTCAAAATTCTGGTATAGCCGCCGTTACGGCTCGCATAGCGCTCGCGGAGCTCACCAAAAAGTTTTTGGGTAACAACGCGATCGTTATTGAGCTTGCTGGCTGCCACTCTGATAGCTGTAAGTTTTTCGGCATCAGAGCCGCCTCTTTTAGCCAAAGAGATGAGCTTTTCCACATAGGGGCGCAAAGCTTTGGCTTTAGGCAAAGTGGTGGTAATTCTCTCATGAGTGATGAGCTGAGCAGAAAGATTGCGCAGCAAAGCCAAACGATGAGAGGTCGAACGGTTTAATTTTTTGGCATTAATCTTATGGTTCATGGCTAACCTCGATACCTTTCGTTAATATAATCACTCTTTGTTCAAAGGAGCCGCCATGGCAACTTGCCGCTGCTTCAACTCCGGCGGCGGCCAATTGTCCGGCTTCATACCCAAAGAGAGTCCCATTTCGGACAAAAGCTCTTTGATCTCTTTCAAAGACTTACGCCCAAAGTTTTTAGTTTTGAGCATTTCCTGCTCGGTGCGCTGCACCAAGTCACCTATATATTTAATATTGGCCGCTTGCAGGCAGTTGGAAGCTCTGACAGAAAGATCGAGCTCATCCACACTACGCAATAAGTTCTCGTTAAAGGGCATTTCCTCTTTTTCGAGTTCCGGCATCATAAGCTCTTCTTCTTCTTCGATGCTGACAAAGAGAGCCAGTTGTTCGCGCAAGATACGCGCACCGTAAGAGAGAGCTTCTTCCGGAGTAATACTGCCATCGGTCCAGATTTCCAGCGCGAGGCTTTCATAATCGGTGCGCTGGCCGACACGGGCATTGGTCACCTTGTAATTTACGCGGGTAACCGGAGAGAAAAAGGCATCCATAGGAATCCAGCCGACTTCACCCAAATTGGTGCGGTGCTTTTCCGAAGCCACAAAACCGCGACCTTTCTTTACCACCAGCTCCATATTGAGGCGGCCGCCTTCAGCCACTGTGGCGATATGCTGCTCGGGATTCAAAATAGTGATACTCTCATCACAAATCAAATCGGCGGCGGTTACCACTTTGGGGCCTTTGACATCAAGACGGATGGTTTTGTTTTCAAAACCGTGCATCTTCATGCGGATTTCTTTTAAAGAAAGGATTATGTCGGTTACATCCTCTTTCACTTCGGGCAGAGCGGTAAACTCATGGAGTGCTCCATCGAGCTTCATGGCGCAAATAGCCGCCCCGGGCAGTGATGAAAGCAAAACTCTCCTTAAAGAATTGCCGATAGTAATACCGAAACCGCGTTCCAGCGGTTCAGCTACAAACTTGCCGTAAGAGCCGGTCATAGTTTCCTGATCGAAAACCAGGCCCTGCGGCTTAATTAATTCAAGCGCATTACGCTGCATTGAGTCCTCCGCCTAAACAAATTAGGGAGCTAATTACTTGGAGTAAAGTTCGACGACGAGCTGTTCTTTAAACGCACTGCTAATATCTTCGCGAACCGGCAACGCTCTGATGGTCCCTTTGAAAGCAGCTTTATCCAGCTCCATCCACCCGGGGACTCCGCGTTTATCTACATTCCCCATAGCACGCACTATCGGGGCAATTTCCCGGCTCTTTTCGTTTACGGTCACCACATCGCCGGCTTTTAAAATATAAGAAGGTATATTCATCTTCTTATCGTTAACCCGGAAGTGGTTATGGCGCACCAATTGGCGTGCCTCAGCCCGTGAATCGGCAAAACCGAGCGAGTAAACAACGTTATCCATGCGGCGCTCCAAAAGTTGGAGCATATTTTCACCGGTAACGCCTTTGGTTCTGGAAGCCTTGTCATAAACCAAGCGGAATTGTTTTTCCAGAAGGCCGTAAGTACGGCGCACTCTTTGTTTGGCCCGAAGTTGAAGACCATATTCCGATTCCTTGGTACGATTTTGGCCATGCTCACCTGGAGCATAATTAATTCCGCTATCCAGCGGGCATTTAGAATAACAACGTTCGCCCTTCAAAAAGAGCTTATCGCTTTCTCTACGACATTTTCTGCACTTGGCATCACAATCTCTAGCCACTTTATAACCTCCACTCGTAAAATATGCGAGCAGTCTTTATATCAGACTCTACGGCGTTTCGGGGGACGGCAACCGTTATGGGGTACCGGAGTCACGTCCTTAATCATAGTAATTCTAAGGTCAGCTGCCTGAATAGCACGGATAGCCGCCTCGCGACCGCCGCCCGGGCCTTTCACAAAAACAGCAACCTTTCTAAGGCCTTGTTCTTTGGCTTTGCGAATAGCTTCCTCAGCTGCCACCTGAGCAGCAAACGGAGTGCTCTTGCGGGAGCCGCGGAACCCCTTGGAACCAGAACTGGACCAAGAAATACCGTTACCTACAGGATCGGTAATAGTAATAATAGTATTGTTAAATGTTGCTTGTATATGAACAACCCCTTCGGGGATATTCTTTTTAACTTTCTTGCCACGAACCTTAGCTGGCATTCGATGCTCCTTACCTACGGCCTACGCCGAAGATCTTAATTATTTTTTAATTCCGCGACGGGGGCCTTTACGGGTACGGGCATTGGTGCGGGTTCTTTGACCGCGCACGGGGAGGCCGCGCCGATGGCGCAGACCGCGATAACACCCGAGATCCATAAGCCGCTTAATGTTCATCGACACTTCGCGACGCAGGTCACCTTCAACTTTGAAATTAGCTTCGATACAATCACGGATTTTGGCTACATCGTCTTCGCTCAGATCATCAGTGCGCTTAGCGGGATCGATACCGGTCATTTCCACGATCTTAAGCGCATTGGCCGGGCCAATACCGTAAATGTAGCGCAGCGCATAATCAATCCGCTTTTTGCGTGGAAGATCCACTCCACTGATACGTGCCACGTTATACTCCCTTGGGCAACTTGCTCCGTTATGGGGATTAATATCCCACTTGTTTAATTAATTTAATCAACCCTGACGTTGTTTGTGGCGAGGATTCTCGCAAATAACACGCACAATACCACGTCTTTTGACCACTTTGCATTTCGGACAAATCTTTTTAACCGATGCTCTAACCTTCATTTCTGAACCTCTATGCGGCAACACCGGGCTCCTTGCCAGGCGATTTAGCCCCATTCACGGCGGCCTATATACCACCTGTTTCAAAATTAAGCAAGTTCTTTTTTACGCATATTCAAAAAAAATGCAAAAAAGTTTAAATTATTTTGGATTATTACCAGCTATTCAATGCCTGACGGCTGATCCAAAATTCACTTTTAAAAAATATTGGCATCTCTTTTGCAATTTCTTGACAAGCGGGGCGAAAGTGTGGCCAACTAACCGCTGGTCTTGTGTGTTGCCTTAAACTATGACGGCAAAGCCGTCTTAAAAAAAGGAGATATACCGTGGCTATTGACCTCTATTTCTATCTGGTTCCTGTAGTTGGTCTTCTTGCCCTTCTCTATGCTTTCTTAAGAAGTAAGGGTATAGACAAAAAGGATCCGGGCAACACGCGTATGGTAGAAATATCCGGCTTTATCAGAGAAGGCGCTATGGCCTTTCTGAAGAAAGAGTATAAGGTACTGGCCATTTTTGCCCTTGTAGTGGCTTCGGCTCTGGTGGCCGCTTATTGGTCCAGCGAGTCCAGCCACCCCCTCATCGGTCTATCTTTTATTTGCGGCGCCATCTTTTCTTCGCTGGCCGGCTTTTTCGGTATGCGCGTAGCCACCAAAGCCAATGTGCGCACGGCCAATGCTGCCCATAAAGGGTTAAACGACGCTCTAGCCATTGCCTTCAGCGGCGGCTCGGTCATGGGCATGACCGTGGTTGGACTCGGCGTTTTAGGCATTAGTTGCCTCACTTTGTTATTCTGGAAATCCGGCATTTTTGATGTCTCCGGAGCTACTGATTGGGGACGCATTTTGGCTGTGCTTTCCGGCTTCTCGCTGGGCGCCAGTTCCATCGCTCTCTTTGCCCGTGTGGGCGGCGGCATCTATACCAAAGCGGCCGATGTAGGCGCCGACCTCGTCGGTAAAGTATTAAAAGGCATTCCCGAAGACGACCCGCGTAACCCCGCTGTTATTGCCGATAACGTGGGCGACAATGTTGGCGATGTGGCCGGCATGGGAGCCGATCTTTTTGAATCTTATGTCGGCGCCATCATCAGTGCAATGGTTCTGGCCGCCGCCGCCGGCAATATTCCGGCCCTCTTCCTGCCGCTACTCCTGGCCGCTGTCGGCATTTTAGCTTCCATCATCGGCAGCTTCTTTGTGCGCACCAAAGAGGGTGGCAATCCGCAGACCGCCCTCAATATCGGCACTTTTTTGGCCGGCGGCTTAATGCTTATCGCCGCTATCGGCCTCTGCTATTTCTTCCTCCCCGAAGGTTATACCTGGGCCAATGGCACAGTGTCAGAATGGTACCATATTGTCATTGCCGTAGTGGCCGGCCTCATCGTGGGCATTTTGGTGGGCGTTGTTACCGAATATTACACCAGCGACGAAAGTAAGCCCACTCAGGAAGTGGCCAAAGAATCGCAAACCGGCACTCCAACTAATATCATTGCCGGCCTGGCTCTCGGCATGAAATCAACCTGCATTCCAATTATCTTAATTGCCATCGGCATTATCGTGGCTTACCTTTACGGCGGCCTTTACGGCATTGCCATGGCCGCTCTGGGCATGCTTTCCACCACCGGCATTCAGCTGGCCGTTGATGCTTATGGCCCCATTTCCGACAACGCCGGCGGTATTGCCGAGATGAGCCACCTGCCCAAAGAGGTACGTCAGCGCACTGATAAACTGGACGCCGTCGGTAACACCACCGCCGCTATGGGCAAAGGTTTTGCCATTGGTTCAGCTGCCCTCACTGCTCTGGCTCTCTTTAGCTCCTTTATGACCGCCGCCGGCATTGATTCCATCAATGTAGCCCAGCCCACCGTTATGGCCGGCCTCTTAATCGGCGCTATGTTGCCTTATCTCTTCTCTTCCATGTCTATGAAAGCTGTGGGCAATGCTGCTCATGATATGATTCTGGAAGTTGAGCGTCAATTTGACCAAATTCCCGGCCTGATGGAAGGCACCGGCCGCGCCGATTACGCCCGCTGTGTGGCCATTGCCACCGGTGCCGCCATCAAAAGAATGATCGCCCCCGGCCTTTTAGCGGTTTTAGTACCTTTGATAGCGGGCTTTATTGACAAAAACATGCTTGGTGGGTTACTAGCTGGTTGTACGGTCTCCGGCGTTATTCTGGCCATCTTTATGGCCAATGCCGGTGGCGCTTGGGACAATGCCAAGAAGCATATTGAGGGCGGAAATTACGGCGGCAAAGGCAGCGATGCCCATCATGCGGCCGTGGTTGGCGATACCGTTGGCGACCCCTTCAAAGATACCGCCGGCCCCTCCATCAATATTCTCATCAAATTGATGAGCGTTGTGGCTCTCGTCATTGCCCCTTTGCTCTGACAAGCAAAGGAGATTTATCTTGAAAAAAGCACCGTTTAAATTGCTTCCTGGTTTTTTAGTCTTTGGCCTTACAGCTTTTGCTTTCGGCCTTTACAGCAACTCTTTGGTGGCCCAATCTGCCGATATGTACATCGGCAGCGAAAGCTGCGGTGAGTGCCACCCCAAAGAATATGAAGTGTGGAAAAATTCGCACCATGCCAAAGCCACCGGCGTACTTCCGGAAAGTCGCCTCATGGATAAGCGTTGCACCCAGTGCCACACCACTTTGGCCCCTGGACTAGACCAAGCCAAGGTAGAGGGCATTAGTAATATTACTTGCGAACGTTGCCACGGCGCCGGCAAGTATTATGCCCAAAGCAATGTGATGAAGGACAAAGAACTGCGCCGCCTCACAGGGCTTAAAACCCCCGATGAAAAAATGTGCACTATTTGTCATTCTGATGCCTCTCCTTCAGTAAGGCCCTTTAATTTTAAAGAACACTTTAGCCGCATAGCTCATTAACTACGCATTTTTAAAGAAATATCATGAAAAATTGGTCCACTATCAAAGTCTATTTGATTTTGTTATTAGGTGTTATTGCCGGCGCCCAATCGGGCAATCTGGTGCGCCTGGGAACAGCTTCTCCGGTCGCCATTGCCGCTTATCGTCTTTTAATCGCCGGGCTGATTTTAGCCATTTTGGCCGGCCGCGGATTTAAGCAATTAAAAAACCTAAATGGCGGCAAAATCGCCCTCCTCTTTTGCGCGGCTTTGGCCCTCGCCCTCCATTTCATCACCTGGATTGCCGCCGTGCAGCACACTACAGTTGCCAATGCGGCTATACTTTTTGCCACCAATCCGCTCTTTACTTCCATCCTAGCTATCTTTTTCTTTAACGAACATTTTTCCAAAAGAGCTTTGATTGCCCTAATCCTGGGTATCGGCGGTACAGTAGTCATTTGCATGGGCGATTTTGGGCTTAGCCGGGAAAATTTAATGGGCGACGGGCTAGCCGTTATCTGTGCGCTCTTTTTCACTACCTACTTCTTGCTCAGCAAAAAGATGCGCACTTACCTCGATACCGATGTTTACATGGCCTCAATTTACCTCATCGCCGGTATCTCCTGCGCCAGCGCCATGCTTATCATGAATATACCCTTCACCGGCTATAGCGACCGCACCTGGCTCTGCTTTTTGCTAATGGCCCTTATCCCCACCATTTTGGGCCACACCAGTATTAATTACAGCGTGCGCTATATGAAAGCCAGTACCGTTTCCATTGCCACTCTGGCCGAAGTACCCATTGCCACTCTGGTTGCCGCTTTGGCCTGGGGCGACCCGGTTACTCTGCTAACTATTTTGGGTTTTCTGCTGGTTATTGGGGCAGTAGTAATAATTTACACGGAGAAAAGCACTTAAGTATTAGTTCTTTTGCGCCACGAGGTGCAGGCGGAATTTTCTTTGCCGCTCCAGCTTAAGTACTTTGAGCCCGGCTTTTTGGCACATTTCAGCTACTTCTTTTAGTGAAGAAAGACGCACATCGCCATGGCCAAACAGGTTGGCCAGCGGCATTTCCAGATGATTTGCCACCCACACAAAAAAGTTATTTGATGTGTAATCACGCAGAATTAAATAACCGCCCGGCCGCAAAACGCGCTCTGCTTCGGCCAAAAAGCGCTCGGGATTAGGGTAATGGTGAAAGCTGTTGGCGCAGATGAGAGCGTCAAAAGAGCTGCTCTCAAAAGGCATATTTTCGCTGTCACCAACCACAAAATTGCTGTTTGGCAGCTTTTTAGCTTTGGCCACCTCAATCATTTTTGGCGTAAGATCCAGGCCGTTAAATTCCCTCTCTGGGAACTCTTTGGCTAAAAGTTCCAATGTCGGCCCGGTGCCGCAGCCCACATCGAGGATGTTATGCCACGCTATTTTTTTAAGCTCCTCAAGTATCGGCGGATAGTCATCTTTGCAGCGCTCATAAATACCGGCATGGCCGCTGTCGTAAATATTGGCGGCTTTGCTAAATTCTTTTACCGAAAGATCTTTGTAATACTCTGATGTTTTCATTTTTTTGCTTCTAAAAGCTGAAGGGTTCTAAATTTTTCTAAACTATATCATAGAGGGGCCTTAAAAGGCCAGGATGAGGCCGGCGTTAAGTCCCATGGTGAATTTTTCGCCGTCCACCGGCAGGTTGAAACCCAGCTCTGTCACCAGCTCGATGTTGTCATTCAGCATGACATTGTAACCGGCGGCGATGGTGCTGCCTTCAAACTCCCACCCCGGCTGATGATGGAGAGCCATGGAGTAGCCCAGGAGAATCTGGTGCGTCTCTTTAATGGTAAAATAGGTGCCCACATCAATTTCCGTAGCCAAAGTAAAGCCCTCTCCGGCCGCCCCGCCGATGGATTCACCGGCTAAAAGATAGAGCCCCCAGGTGCGCTCCTCGTTGAGATCAAAAGTGAGCTCCAAATAGGGCTTGGCATTCATGCTCATACCATAGATATTAGCGCCCACTTCCATACCCACATCAATATCAAAATGCAAAGTATCCAAAACCGGATAATAGGCGCCGATGGTGAGACCGGCATCGCGGCTAGCGATATCATTACTCACAGCAATTTCACTGGCCAGGTAGAGCGAAAATTTATCGGTAATACCGTAATCAAATTGGAAATTTTGCGTAAATACGCCGCCATCTTTGGCCTTTTTGCCAATGCCGTCATAGCCTAAATAAAATTCTACCGAGCTGGCCTTCTCCGGAAAAGGCTCTAAAGTATCGAGCGCCAATGCCGGAGTGGCGGTGCAAAGTAAGAGGGCCAGGGTTAACAAAGATTTCTTCATAATTTCTCCTTTTTCTCTCCCAATGGGAGCGTTAAATACAGCTTAATAAATTAGCTGCGTCTAAATCAACCAAAATATCTATCCCTTAAACATAAGCCATACATTATTTTAGGGATTTAGTGACAAGAACCGTTTAAATGATGCGGGCAGTGGCGACAAGAACCGCCGCAAACAGGGTGCTTACCAGCTTTTTTATCTTTCACCATGGAATAACCGGCGAGCCCCAAAATAGCGCTTAAAACAGTGCCAACCAAAAAAGTAGCCATTATTCTCTCCTCTCACTTTTCGGCCGTTTTTTTAGCCGGCCTAAAGAGCATAAAGCCCATAAAGCCCAGAGCGATAGCGGCAAAAATCACGCCGACCACACTGGCTTCGCCGCTAAAAAGCATACCGAATTGGTAAATAATAAAGGCGATGAGGTAAGCAAAAACGCACTCGTAAGCAATGGCAAAAGCCGTCCACTTGCCGTTATTCATCTCGCGTTTAATGGCGCCGATAGCGGCAAAGCAGGGAGCGCAGAGCAAGTTAAAGACGAGGTAGGAATAGGCAGCCAGCGGGGTAATGGATTCGCGGAGGGCAGCCCACATTTCGGCACCGTCTTCGGCCACTTCGCCAAAGCCATAAAGTACGCCCAAAGTACCAACCACATTTTCTTTGGCAATGAGGCCGGTGATAGCCGCCACAGCCATTTTCCAGTTACCCCAGCCAAGAGGAGCAAAAATGGGAGCAAAGAAGTTGCCGATGGCCGCCAAAATGCTCTCTTCCATCTCCACCATGCCAAAGCCCTCGGCGCCAAAACCGAAGCTGGAGGCAAACCAAATAAAGATGGTGGCAAAGAGAATAACGGTACCGGCCTTTTTAATGAAGGACCAGCCGCGTTCCCACATGGAGCGCAAAATATTGGTAACAGTGGGCCAGTGATAAGCCGGGAGTTCCATAACAAAGGGAGCCACATCGCCTTGGAATGGTTTGGTTTTCTTCAAAATAATACCAGAGATGAGGATAGCCGCCACACCGATAAAGTAGGCGCTCGGGGCCACCCAGGCCGCTTCATCAAAAAGCGCGCCGGCAATGAGGGCGATAATGGGCAGTTTGGCGCTACAGGGAATAAAGGTGGTGGTCATAATGGTCATTTTGCGGTCGCGGTCGCTCTCGATGGTGCGGCTCGCCATAACACCGGGCACGCCGCAGCCGGTGCCGATGAGCATGGGGATAAACGACTTGCCGGAAAGGCCGAATCTTCTAAAAATTCTATCCATAATAAAGGCCACGCGGGCCATGTAGCCACAAGCTTCCAAGAAGGCCAAAAATGCAAAGAGTACCAGCATTTGCGGCACAAAACCGAGGACGGCGCCCACACCGCCGATAATGCCGTCAACGATGAGGCCAGTGAGCCACTCGGCGCAGCCGATGCCGGAAAGCCAGCTCTGCATACCCGGGCCAATCCATTCGCCAAAGAGGGTGTCGTTGGTCCAGTCGGTGAGCCAGCCGCCGACGGTGGTGATGGAGACATAATAGACCAAAGTCATCACGGCGGCAAAGATGGGGAGGCCCAACCAGCGGTTAGTGACTATGCGGTCGATTTTATCGGAAATAGTCATTTCTCCGGCTTTGGCTTTTTTATAACAGCCCTTAATTATTGAGGCAATGTAAATATAACGCTCGTTGGTGATGATGGATTCGGCATCGTCGTCGAGCTCTTCTTCGGCCGCCTTGATATCGCCTTCGATATGTTCCAGAGTATTGGCGGGAATAGCCAGCCTCTCCAGCACTTTGGCATCGCGCTCGAAAATTTTGATGGCATACCAGCGCTGCTGCTCTTCCGGCATATCGTGGAGCACCGCTTCTTCGATGTGAGCAATGGCATGCTCCACCACCCCGCTGAAGCTGTGCTTCGGCACCATTGGCCGCGCCGCTTTGGCGAGCTCAATAGCTTTATCGGCCGCTTCTTTGATGCCCGTCTCTTTTAAGGCGGAAATCTCCACCACCGGGCAGCCAAGCTCATTTGAGAGCTGCTTGGTATTAATCTCATCGCCATTTTTCTTAACAATATCCATCATATTGATGGCCACAACCACCGGAATGCCAAGCTCAACCAGCTGAGTTGTGAGGTAAAGGTTGCGTTCCAGGTTAGAGCCGTCAACGATGTTCAAAATGGCGTTTGGCCGCTCCAAGGTGAGGTAATTACGCGAAACCACTTCCTCCAAAGTATAGGGAGAAAGGGAATAAATACCTGGTAAATCGGTAATAATCACCTCTTTATTGTGTTTAAGTTTGCCCTCCTTCTTCTCCACCGTCACGCCGGGCCAGTTGCCCACAAACTGGTTGGCGCCGGTTAAAGCATTAAAAAGCGTGGTTTTGCCGGCATTGGGGTTGCCGGCTAAAGCTATCTTGATCTCTTGCATAAGTCACTCCTATTGTTTTTATATGCGTCTAATTCACAAAACAAAAAAATTACTCCACTTCAATAAGCTCGGCATCCTCTTTACGCAGAGAGAGCTCATAGCCGCGCACGGTTATTTCGATGGGGTCACCCAGGGGCGCCACTTTGCGCACATAAATTTCCACCCCTTTGGTAATACCCATATCCATAATGCGCCGCTTAAGAGCCCCGGCGCCGCCCAGCTTTTTTACTTTTACCGTTTCACCGATTTTCACATCTTTTAATGTTGCCATTTTCTGCTCCTTCAAATCATGATTTTGCTGGCCATTTCCTCCGAAACAGCCACGCGTGATTCTTTAATGTTTACAATGAGATTGCCGCCGGTGCGGTTAACTATGGTCACCTGACCGCCGGCGACAAAACCGAGGCTTTCCAAAAACTTGCGCATCTCCGGCTTGCCGCCCACCTTCTTGATGGTATTTACTTCGCCCGCCGAAGCCAATGTTAGAGGCATCATATTCTCCTACCTTTGTTACGAGAATTAGCCATATCTAATTCTCCGCGGTTTCACCTTTTAGACATATCTAATTTGATTGTCAAATCTTTTTTTTGTGGGGCTGATTATTTCTTATTTTTCTATATAAAATTTAGCGTCCGCGGAGCAGAATCAGTAATTCGACATTGGTTAGAAATTTGCTGCCCCACAAATGATATTTATTTAATATTCTTAGTTTTTCTTGATATGAGCAGCCAGGCAATTTGCTAAAAGCCATAATCTTTTCTTGGGCTATAGAGGGCAACACATCTTTATACTGCTCTAAAAAAGCCGCAGCTTGCCTAGCCCGCCTGGTTAAATCATGGTTACATTTTTCCGGCAACTTTAATATTTTGGCCGGGTTCAAATGATAAGCTCCGCCCAGACTATTATGGCCATGTTGGCGATAATACATGGTTTTTGTATCAATAAAAGCTACTTTTCCGCAAGCGGCGGCCAAAATGGCCAGCCAGTAGTCATGCATTAAAGCCTCCTTCGGTAACGGCCGCAGCAAAGAAAAGAGGGCTTTATTAATGGCCATCGTGCAACCGGTGACAACATTTTGTTGCAATAAAGAGCCCAGTGAACGCGAACCACGAGCCTTTTCACTATCCGTAAGGCTGGATAAAGAGGGCTTATATGGTTTAAGGCGCTCATCACTCAAAAAGTAAGCAGTGTGAACTAGCAAAGGGCCGAAATATCCATTTTTCTCATACTGATTAAACTTTTGCAAAGTGAGCTCTATCTTGTTTGGCAGCCAAACATCATCTTGATCGCAAAAGAAAATATAATCAGCCGGTGGCACATTGGCCAGGAGGTAAGCAAAATTGCCCATAGCTCCTTTATGACCTCCTAAGCGCCTGGGCAAAAGTTGCAGGCGGCCGGGATAAGAGGTCTCAAAATGGCTGATAATAGAAAGAGTATCATCACTTGAGCCGTCATCAGCCACAAAAACAGTAAAATCCTGTATCGTTTGCGCAAAAAGTGAGGCCAGCTGCTCTTTTAAAAAAGCCGCACCGTTATAGGTAGCCAGAAGAATATTTATCATGCCGTAACCTCTTAATTTTCGCTATGTTACCAAAATCAAACTACTATTCTTAATATTTTGATTTATGTTCTCCGCGCTGGCGCCAGCGGTCGTGCAGCCACATCCATTCCTCAGGATGCGCGCGGATAACATCTTCATAAAAGTTATTAATGCGCATATTTAGCTCATGCACGAAAGCCGCTTTATCTGCTGTCTCCGGCCTTTTAATGGCAATAACCGCCATTTCGTAGCCGCCGCCAGGTTTTCTCAGCATAGAGACGCCCAAAACGGCCGCCCCGCTTGCGTAAGCCAGCTCGGCAGCTCCTGTCGCCGTCCAGGCCGGCCGGCCGAAAAAGGGCAAATATTCGCCTGGCACCTTCATGCACTGATCATTCAAAATGCCGATGATGTGCCCCTCTTTTAAAAGGCGCACCATCTCCGGGCGCAGGGAGTGATGGCGCTCCCGCCACAAGATGGTGAGGCCACTTTGGCCGCGCCAGCTCTCTACCAATTCTGTTAGGCGCGGGTCATAGAGCTTTTTGGCTACAGCGTAAAGCGTGCCGCCCAGTTCCGGCGCCACCTGGGCCAAAAGCTCCCAATGGCCAAAGTGGCCGGTCATGGCCAGTACTCCCCGCCCCGGGGCCCGGGCCGCATTCCAGCACTCTCCGGCCCCCGGGGCAAAGGTCACCCAGTTGGCATCAAGAGCGCGTTTTTTGGGGGCGGTAATGATCTCCGCCGCCGCTTGGCCAATATGAATAAAAGATTTTTTCGCTATTTGCCGCTTTTCCCGCCGGCTATAGCTCTCGCCAAAGGCCAGATTGAGATTTTTAATGGCGCGGCGGCGGTCGGGAAAGTCCAAATAATAGCCCAGAAGGCCCAAAAAACGGCCCAGCGCGGTAATGAGCGCTATAGGCAAATGGTGCACCAGCCACAAAAGCGCGCAAATAACCGCGTAAATAATATTATTTTTGAATCTTTGTAATGGCCGCCAGTTAGCGGGGCTCCTTGCCATCATGAGAATGAACCTTGGCTATAATAGAGGTGATTTCGTCCCAATGGCCCTGGGATTTTAAAATAAGATTGCACACTTCGCGCACTGCCCCAAAACCGCCCGGGCGGCTGGTGACATAATCAGCAGCCGCTTTTACTTCATCTTCGCCGTCAGCGGGGCAAAAAGTAAGCTGCGCCACCTTAAAGGCGGCGAGATCCGGCAAATCATCGCCCATATAGGCAGCTTCGCTCGCCTTAAAGCCATGTTTGGTGAGCAGCTCATTTAAAGCCACTCCTTTATCCAGGCGATTGGTAATGCAATCCAAAAGGCCAAGAACTTCCGCTCTTTTGGCAAGAGCCTCACTATAGCGGCCGCTGATAACAGCCACCCTTACCCCGCTTCTTTGCAGCATTTTAATGCCGAGGCCATCGCGGGCCGACATGGAAATAAGCGGGCTATCAGTGCCGTTTAAGAGCATTTGCCCATTGGTCAGCACGCCGTCGCAATCCAAAACCAGGATTTTAACGGCTTTTAATGATTCATCCAACAGAGCTTTATCCATAATAATTCCCGCCGCTATAGAGCGGCTCAATTCATTTTGTTTAAATAGCTATTAGGAAATTTTTGCAACTGTCAATTGCAACTGCCGCTATGAGAATCGCAACCTTCCGTGCATGGATAACTACTTAATTGTTCATAGGTTGTGCCGGCGGTAGTCATTACGCATTTAACGGTAATGGCATTCCAGTCCTGACAATAATTTCTCACTTCTCCTTCGGTGCATCCGGCGCTTTCCTCGTCGGCACAAAAAGCAAAAGTGTCGGCAGCTCTAATCAGGCATTTTTTATCCTTGGCACCGCAATCCAAAGCACGCACACTGTCGCCTTCGCAATAATAGGCTTTTTCATCAACACAGCGCTCTTTAAAAAGAGGCGTACATTCATCGCCGGGTTCCAAATCTGTACCTTGGTCGCTGCTA
>JAEEML010000104.1 GCA_016283195.1 Deltaproteobacteria bacterium
AAGGATTTGGAATGGAATGATGCCGGTGTGGAAGGCCTTTTGCGCTTTATCCAGCGCATTTACCGCCTCTATGTGGCTCTCGCCGATGGAGTAAAAGAGGTAGCTCCGGCTACTAGCAACGAGGGCCTTAGCGGCGCTTCTCTGGATCTTAGAAAACTCCTCCATCGCACTTTGCAAAAGGTGACCGAAGAGCTCGCCGAGCGCTACCATTTTAATACCGCCATCGCTTCTCTTATGGAGCTAGTAAACGGCATTTATCAGAGCGGCGTTTTGGATGATGCCGAGAAAATAGCAGCCCCGGTGCGCCGCGAAGTTTTGGAAAAAGTGGCCATCATGCTCTCGCCATTTGCGCCCCATGTAGCCGAAACTCTTTGGGAATCACTAGGTAATAGCACCATGGTGAGCTCTGCCCGCTGGCCGGAAGTTGATAAAGCGGCTCTTACCATCGATAGCATCAAAATAGTGGTGCAGGTAAATGGCAAACTTCGGGGTGAAGTGGAAGTAGCCGTGGGGGCTGACCAGGAGACAGTCCTCGCCGCTGCTAAAAATGATGAGCGCGTCGCCCGCCACCTTGAGGGCATGAATATCAAAAAAGTTATTTATGTACCAAAGCGCCTGCTCAATATCGTAGTAGTAAAATAAAAAAACTCTTCATTTGGACGATAACCCACCAGATCGCTTGCGGCAGCCACTTGAACCTCTCCCCCTAACTTATTGTATTTTTATGAAAATCACCACTCCCCCATAGAGGGAGGGGCTCCACAAAATGTCAAGACATAAACAACTTGCTACCGAGCTCTGGCGGGGTGCTGGGGCGGCAGCCCCGGCTAAGCCAGAGGCAGGCTATGCAAACCAAGACATTAAGTGTGGCCTCTGGCTTTTAAGAGAAATAAGAAGAGATTGATTTTGTAACATAGCATAAACAGTGGCATTTTTATTGAATGCCCGGGGTCCGGGGTGTCCCCGGCCGTGCGGCGGAAGAAGGGGCGTGGGGAAGAAACCTGAGCGCTTCGGAAGTAGCGGAGGTTTCTTCCCCACAAAGAAAAAAGAAATAAAATCAAGAGAAAAAATCGAGCAGAAACGGGCATTACAGTTAAGAAAAAAGAGGGCACACCGCTAGTGGAGATTTTTCCAAAGTAAGAAAAAGCACGTGGTTAATTTTTTAAAGGGAAACAAGTAGCGAAAACAGGACTCTTAATTCCCCGCCTTGGCTGTAAGCCAACTCAGCCCAATAGCTGCCGCTGCGCTAGCGTTTAAAGACTCAATAGCAGCAAAATTGCCGTTAATCTGGGTAAGGCGCACATTTTTGCGCACTTCGGCAGAAAGGCCGGTTTCCTCAGCGCCGATAACAAGCGCCAACGGATTATTAAGAGCCTTACCGGCATAAGAGGTAATATCGCCGCTACCGCGCATATCGAGGCCTAAAATGGTATAGCCGCTTTTTTTGAGCATTTTGAGATCGGCAGAGAGATCGGCAGATTCCAAGAGGCTTAGGTGTTCCATAGCTCCTTCGGCCACTCTAAAGGCAGCGGTGCTCCAAAGAAGCGAGGGCGCTTTAGTAGAAACCAAAAGCGCTTTGGCCCCAAAAAAAGCGGCGCTCCGGGCAATAGCGCCGATATTATGCGGATTTTCTATGCCATCCAGCACTGCTATCAAGCGCGGCTCATTGGCCCACTCAGTAGCCAGTTCCGCCGTCATGGTGCCTATTTGCGGGCGGGAGAAAACGGCCACTACCCCTTGATGAGCTGTGGAGCCGCATATAGTCGCGAGTTCCTCCTCGGAAACCAAGCGATATATGCGCTTTTTAGAAGCCAAAAATTTCATAGTACCCGGAAATTCCCGCGCCCGCTCTGCGGTACAAAAAAAGCGCCAAAGTTCATCACGGCGCTTATCCAAAGCAGCGGTCACCGCATGATAACCGCATAAAATCTGTTCATTTTTATTTGTTGGCATATTAGCCTCGGTGAAAGAAAAAAGTGAGACAGGCTATAAGCCGGGTTCTGTAAGCCTTAAAGGCCCGATAATCATTCATCTAGGATAGCCGTTACCGACTACCTCAAGCGACCTACCCGGATCTGCTGCCGGCGGGCCACCGGTTACCGAAGTAGAGATCCCTATTTGGTTTTGCTCCGAATGGGGTTTACCTTGACCGCCAAACGTCACCGCCGGCGCGGTGTGCTCTTACCACACCATTTCACCTTTTCCACTGCCAGCACAAGGCCAAAAGTGGTAGTCTTTTTTCTGTGGCACTTTCCGTCGGGTCGCCCCGCCTGGCTGTTAGCCAGCATTCTGCCCTATGGAGCCCGGACTTTCCTCCCGCAGCCAAACTGCCGGTGATTATCCGCCTGTCTCAAAAGGGAATATTAGCGGAGATCGCGATCTTTAATACGGGCAGCTTTACCGGCCAATTTGCGCAGATAGTACAGTTTAGCACGGCGCACTTTACCATGGCTCACCACATCAATTTTGGCCACAGCCGGAGCATGTAGAGGGAAAATTCTCTCTACGCCCACGCCATAAGAAACTTTGCGCACAGTGATGGTCTCTTGCAAACCGCCGTGATTGCGGGCGATGCAAACGCCTTCAAATTGTTGAATACGCTCTTTTTCGCCTTCCACAACCTTCACGCTGACGCGCACGGTATCGCCGGCTCTAAAAAGCGGAATATCTTTACGAATTTGCTCTTTTTCCAATTCTTTAATCAGGTTCATCTTATCCTCCGCAGCCCTTGGCCACATTTCTTGTGGCGCACTATACTCTTTTAAATAAAAAAGGCAAGCTATTTTTATAGAAAACTCATTGCAGCCAAATTTTACCGAGAGACAAAAAGCCCAGCAACAGCGTTCCCACACCGATAGCGATACGCACCTTAGCGGCACTTAGGCGCTTTACGGTTAAAACCGAAAAAGGCACCGATATGAGGCCGCCTAAAAGCAGTGGCACAACCAGAGAAATATCTATATTCTTGCCCCTAGCCAGATAAACAATAATAGCCACCAGGCAGGTTGCCGCCTCGGCTATGGAAGTAATACCCACAGCCTGTTTGGGTGAAACACCGGAAACCACCTGGCCGCCGGTAATCAGCGGGCCGTAACCGCCGCCGGAAAGTCCTTTATTAAAAGCTGCTATAGCGCCCAGTGTCACTATGTGCCCTACTCTAAAGCGCAGAGTTTGCTTATAAGTTATTAGGATGATCAACCCCATCAGGGTGATAATAATGCCTATTACGGTACCTAAAACCACTTTGGAAATACTCAGCGCCACAAAGACAGCAAGAGTAGCACCTACCACCGAGAGCGCGGCTAAAATAACTGTTGTTCTCCTGGCAACGGCATCGTTAAAGAGGTTTAGATTACCGGCTTTTTGGTGCAACAGGCCGGCAAGTATCCCGCTAAAAAGCTCGCTCACCAAAATTGCCGGCACTACTTGTAAGGGTTCATAACCGGCTAAAAGCAAAATAGGTGTCAAAGTAGTGCCGTAACCCATACCCAAGCCGGAATCAATAAATTCGCAACAAGCGGCGGCAAGCAAGATCAAAATAAAGGTAGCGATAGACATCAGCGCCTCCCAGTAGCGGGAAGCATATAACTAAAAAGCGCGGAGAGCAAAATTATGGTCCGAGGTAAATAGGAAATGAATGATTGGCACAGCTATCATATTTGTCACAAGCGGAACAATAAAGATAACTGGTATTCATAGGAACTGAGAACAAATCCTGACTGGAAGAATCAAAGCTTAATTCCAGAGCATAACTACCAGGGAAGTATTCTTTAAGAGCCTCATCAGCAATAACCTCTGGCTGAACAGGAACAGGGCCAGAGCCATCAGTAGTTGCATCACCATCGTCATTGTCTTCGCTGTCGGTAGCGGTATCACTGACGCCATCGCCGTCGGTAGCGGCATCATCAACAAAAGTGGTTTGTAAAAACAGGCAGGACACTTCAGTAGCACCATCATTTATTTGTTCATTACAAGCAGAAGGCAGTTTTAAATAAGGTATTAACGTTCCGTAAAATTTACAAGACAAATGACTCATTTCATCCTGTTCTGGATCATCAAATTGCAATACGACTGTCAGCTCGCCCTCTTGATTAGCAATTACCGGATAATCTTCATAAGATTTTGGCGGACTATTATCGCTAATATCCACAATATCCACTACAATCGCCGCACTTTCTGCACATATTTGATAATCGCAAACTTTTAGTTTGAAAACCAAAGTTGTTGGATTTTCCGGCGCAATAAAGGAAAGAGTCGGCGCATCGGCAGAGGTTATAAAATCGGCCGGCCCGCCCCATAACTGTTGCCAGGAAAAAGTGAGGGGGTCGCCATCATAATCATAGCTGCTCTGGCCATCAATAGTCACAATTTGCCCGACATGGCCCTTTACTCTAAGAGGCGCCACCGGCAATGGCACATGGTCATTAGCCAGTGGGCTAACATTTATTTTGTACAAATAAGGAGCTGATTCCCACTCGCCGTCAGTTACAGTGACAATAAATGCCAGTTGCTGCACTTCCATAGGCAGCTTAAAACTCATAGAAGTATCGGCGGCTTTAACATCAACCACCGCTCCCCTAAGCTGTTGCCAACGCAAATATTGATAACTGGGTAAATTTTGCGAAAGGACAGCATTTAATACCAGCTCCTGTCCCGGAAGGGCCTGGCTCACGCTTTCAAGAGCTGTAATTTCCGGCAAAGACACGGCATGGTAATAGGTGCTTTCATCAAAGAGAAAAAGATAATCAGGAGCGGAAGAAAGGCCGTTATCGGATCCGGTAAGAGCCCATATTGAAAAGTCACTATCAAAGTCAGTAATTATATCTTCTCCGGCGCCGATTGAGCAATCGGAAACTCGCACCCGCTCAAATCTAGCATTGCCGCTATCCAAAACGATATCATCAGGCCCAGGTCTGGCACCAAATGGTGCTAAGCGGTCGGCACCGGCCAAGACAATAGGCCCAAGGCCATGTTGCTCAATATCATTAGTCACCACTATCCGCACTTCATCGTATGTACAATGGCGACCATCACCGGCCTCCAGAGTGAAAGTAAGAACACACTCCGTAAGCGGCGCTAAGAAGGTAGGGTTAGCACTAAAAGCGCTGGAAAGCATTACTACCGGCTCAGTGCCTTTCAGTACTTGCTGCCAACGCATATTGATCCTGCCACCGCCAGGTTGATAAGTGCCCCGCCCCTCCAAAGTCACCAGAGTAGCCGGCGGAACTGCTTGATCGGCGCCGGCCGAAGCCAAAGGCGGCATAGCGTTATAGGCATCATTTACTTCCCCTCTCCGGGGACTAAAATAATCAGCGTACATGCATCCGCTGAGAAAGCTTATAAGTAGAAAAAGTGCTGCCAGTTTCATCACCACCTCGCAACATCACTATTGCAATTTACATACCAAATATAATTTTAGCAACAATTCAGCTACTTATCGGTTTACTTTCTGGAAAGTGTCATCTTATGGCGTGCCATTTTTGGCAGAAGTACGCATTTTTTGCGTAGTATGACTAGTTATCGAGATCGTGATTTAAAGCCGGATCAGGAACCGGGGCCGCCTCTTTGGGGGAAGAAACTTTTAATTTAAGAATCTTTTCGGCACTTTCCGGGTCAGAAAGTTGCAAATCGGTACCGGCACTGAATTGCTGGACAAAGCTAATTATCTTGCGGGCATCGCTATCGGTCCAGATTCCAAACCAGCTACCGGTACGGGCAGAATCAATACTTGGATAAAGCTGGAATAATTCCAAGCAACGATCATAAGCTTGCTGTCTGGTGGGCACTTTGCCGTTTTCGGCAATCCAGCCCACATACCAAGCTCTATATTCAGCCTGGAAATATTTATAAGTAGCCCGGTTTCTATCGCCATTTACCTGGTGGCTCACTTCGTGCGGAATAGTTGCCAAAACAGCGTGACGGGCCATAGCGCTATTTTTGGGATAAGCGCTGTTACCAGCCGGCACCAGAGCTTCATTTATATAGATGCCCTTTTGCCCATCAATAGCATAGCCATAGGTTATTTTACCCGGGTCATCATCCATTTCCACAAAGGCCAGAGGAATTTCGCCGCTTAGAAGCCGTCCCATGGTGTTATCAAGAAGAATATTTTGGTCGGAACCGGGATTTTTCTGGCTCACTTCGGCCAAATAAGCAATACACTTGGCCGCGCGCTGTTGATCCGGAAGCTCCATTTTGTTAAACCATTTGACATCGCTGAGCTTTGCCAAATGCTTAATAGAATTGGTATTAGTAAAATTCTTACACTGCGACAAAAGAGCCACCTGGGTCTTATCATTAGCGGAAATGAAACCTTTGGCTTTTAACAAAGTAGCAAGTTCGGTAGCCAGTTCGGCCGCCTTAGAAGCATTGGTAACGGTGGAAATAATAAGATTTTGCCCTTCGGAGGAAATTTTATCGGTGTATTTAAAAAGCCCCACCACTTTGTCGAAAGCGGTATCATCCAAACGAACAGCCAATTTTACCATAGCTGTTTGTGCGCCTAAAGAGAGTTTGGCAAAACCGGCATTTTCCGTAAGTACTTTTTGGCGCTCGGCCGGCAGTTTTTTCCACTCTTTGCTTTTGGTTATAGATTTATCAAGTTCAACCGGCGCCTCGGTGGCTTCCGGCAGGATGGTTACTTCATAAAGCTCGGCTGAAAAGCTGGCTTTTTCGGCACTCTTAGCAGATGAAGTGGGTGGTAGCGAAAGTTTGGCCGCTTTTTTGGCCCCGGTAGCCGCCTCTTCGGGCTCCTTTTCCAAAGTATCAGCGGTTGGTAAAGGTAATTTAGCTACCTCACCGGCCTTAACATCAGCCGACGCGCTACCGGCAGGTTCGTAGGAAACGCCATAAACATTAAGCCCACTCTGTCCACCAATTCCGCTAATCATCTTTTGCTCCTTTTTAAGCTTAAATTGTTAATTAAGTTCCATAGCTTCAAGCACAGGGCCATCGGCGCCAAAAATTACCCGGCAAAAATAAAAGAGATTGACCGGCGATGAAAAGCTATAAAATTCCAGCACTTTGCGGCCGTTGTCATCTTTTATAAGCGGCTTGAAATTCTTGGTAGGCGTAGCCAGTTCCGGGTGATCCGCTTCAAGATCGCGCAGCCAGACAGATCCGACAGGGGCCCCAAAATGGCCAAACATCACGCTGAGACGGGCTATAGTAATGGGATCTTCTTTAGCCGGTTCCGCAAAGCAGGCAGCCAATATTTTAGCAAAATTTTCTTTTTTATTAGCGGCTAAAACCTCCCCGCCGATAATAGCATAGCGCCGCGGCGGCATACCGTGAGCTTCCGGCTGCGCTTCCACAATGGGGCACTTTTGGTTATCCCAATTAGCCAGCATATTAAGTGCTATTTTATCTTTCGGGAAATGGGTACGCGTAGCAGTGTCATTAAGAATAACTTCTTGTAATTCTTTGGAAACAGGCAGTTCTTTTGCAGACATTGTACAACCTCCGGCGAGTAAGCTTAGCAAAAAAAGAGCACAGCCACACAGCAATTTATACTTCATAAAGCTCTCTGCCAATCATTTTTATTTCAGTTATAAATATTCGGCATAAGATCGGCATCCGGCAAGGGAGCCGGGGCATTAGGATCTGTAACTGTAAGACGCATAATTTCGAGAGCGGTAGGCCGCTTGGAAGAAGGGGCAAATTGCTGCATAAAATTAATAATTCTATCGGTATGCCCGTTAAGTGCCGTGCGGGCTTTATTGATATTGGGGTAATCCACAAAGAGCAAATTGCAATGTCTATAAGCCTGAATGCGGGTGGGCGGCTCGCCGGTCTCGGCAATGGTGCCCACATACCAAGCGCGATATTCGGCCTGGAAATAGGCGTAAGTGGCCGCGTTTTTATCGCCGTTTACATGATGATTTACTTCATGAGCAATAGTGGCCAGCACCACATGGCGGGATTCGTATTTGTTCACCGGGAAAGGATCATTACCATCCGGCACAAAGCTCTCTTTAATACAAATTAAAGTCTTGGCAAAACCGCTCATACCAGGCAGTGATTCCGTCTTGGTATAGCCATAATTCTGCTTGCCGTCGGCCGGCACAAATTGTAACTGAATCTCGCTGCCAAAGAGCCGCTCAATGGTATTATTGAGCAAGACGTTTTGCTCCGAACCGGGCTTTTTGATGCTCACTTCGGCCATATAAGCTATACATTTGGCTGCCCGCTGCTGATCGGCAAGATCCATTTTTTTAAACCATGAAGCCGAGCCAAGTCTCGAAAGATATTTTATGGAATTGGCATTAGGATAATTCTTGCACTGGCTAAGAATGGCCAGCTGCGTAGCGGCAGAGGCTTTTTTAAAGCCGGCTGAGGCCAAAAGGCTCTTAAAAGCCTGCGACACGCCGGATGTTTCAGCCGATAAAGCGGCTATAATAGCTTCCGGAGTATCAAGCGGGGCCGGCTCTTCGGGGTTAGCTATAACAGTTACGTCAAGAGCTTCCTTGGTGTTTACGGAAGTTATGGTTTGCCCGCCGGTAGCTGTCGGCAGAGTAAGCTGGCTACCTTCTTTGGCGCCGGGAGCTACCGGAGCGGTGCTTTCTTTTTCCAAAGTATCACTGGCGGCAGGTATAGTCTTGGGGCTTTCCGCCGCCGGGGCTGCCACTATGTTTTGCTCTCCTTCGGCGGAGATATTAACGTTATTCCAATTACTTTGACCACCAATTCCGCTTACCATCATTAACTCCTATGACCCCCATAGAGATTTACTCCTTAGGAGGCCAATATTTTATAAACTTTGCCGGTTATTAACAAGCATTTTAATTATCCATATCGGGGTTCAAAGAGGCATCGGGCACCGGCGCCGCCTTATTACCGTTTTTAACGCTTTTTTGCAAAAAATTATTCAGCTGCTTTGCGCTTTGCAAATTAATATCCTTAACACCCAGCATCTGATTCATAAAACTAAGCATTCTGGCGCGCTCTTCCGGAACATCAAAAAGCGCTTCATGGATAGTGGGATAAATATTTATCAGCACCACACAGCGCTCAAAAGCCTCCACGCGTGTGGGTTCTTTACCGTTTTCGGCAAGATAGCCCACATACCAGGCGCGATACTCAGCCTGGAAATATTCATAAGTCGCTTCATTAATATCGTTATTAACCTGATGGCTCACCTCATGGGGAATGGTAGCCAAAATAGCTTCTCTGGAATAGGCGTTGTTCTTGGGATAAGCTTTGTTGCCATCGGGGACAAGTGATTTATTGATATATATCCCGCTGGTTCCCGGCAAAGCATAGCCAAAGGTAATTTTATCCGGATCGTCGGCAATTTCCACAAAAGCGAGCGGTATCTCATCCGACAAAAGGCGAACCAGGGTATTGGCAATAATAGTTTGTTGCGCCGAACCATCTTTAGTTTCGCCGACTTCCGCCAGATAAGCTATAGATTTGGCCGCCCGCTGTTTGTCGGAAAGCGTCATATCCTTAAACCAGGCGGCGGCGGTAAGACGTTGCAAATTTTTGGCTGAAACTGGGTTCGGAAAATTCTTACATTGCGAAAGAATAGCCTCGCGCACCTCTTTGTCGGCTTTTATAATGTTTTTGTCGTTAAGCAGATGGCCCATAGCGGCCGCCATCTCGCTCATCTTGGAGCTCTCTTTTATGGCATTTAAGAGCAATGCGCTTTCATCGGCCGATAGAGAAATGTCTTTATCCCTAAAAATGGCCAAAACGTTATTAAGACCGGCGCTATCTATCAAAGCGCATATAGAGAGCATAGCCTTCTTATTGCTACTATTTAAGGCTTTATATTTACTATCTTGCAAAAGTTCCAAAAGAGCCCCGGCCAGAGCTTCCGGCTCAGCGCTTTTATTAATATTTTTAAGTATTTGTTTGCGATTAGATTTAGAAAGGTCTTTAAATACGGCACTATTTTCGAGCTCTTTTACCGCAGCCGGCGGATTTTCCACCACAACTTCCACATTAGCAAGAAGCGTCGGCATATCCGTAAGAAGCGCTTTTTCGGCGTCCAAAATCTTAGTGATACCGGCTTTAAGAGTTAAAATTTCGCCATCAAGCTGCACATTTTGGCTAGTTTCGGCAAAATTAAGCTTTACATCGCCGGCTAAAATTTGCTCCAAAGCATATTGTAGGCCAAGCTCTTCTTCATAATTATCGGGCCGCGCTATGGCCAGGCCGATATAACTAACCAACGCCAGAGCTTCCCGTTGATAGTCCGCATCAGCAGCTTTAAACCAGGTGGCGCTCAGAAGAGCATTCATATTATCAATGGTGCGCGGCGTAGCTCCCGCTTTAAGGGTGTTAAGTATGGCGGTTTTCTGGTCTTGCGGCAGGGCCTTAAAATCGCTATTTTCCAATAAATCGCCCAGCCTTTTGATGGTGCTTTCCATAGCGCAAACCGCATAAATGGTATCAATATAAGCTAGGCGGGCCGGGCGCTCCAAAGATTTAAAGGCCGCGTTATTTTGCAAAGCGCAAATGGCATTTTTCACATTGATATCCGAGCGATCCCCGGTTTTCATGGCCCG
>JAEEML010000105.1 GCA_016283195.1 Deltaproteobacteria bacterium
AGAACTAGCCGCAGCCGCTCCATCTTCTTGAGCGAAAGACCTGGAGGAGACACATAAGAGCACTGCACACACTAACAAAGCTATCTTTTTCATAACGCTACTCCTTTCAAAAGCTTAACAGCGTTAATAAATTTGCGCATCCGTAGCTTTTTTTTTAAGCCCCGAGGCACAACAAAAAGCCTTGCAAAAAGCATGCCAGTTTATTGCAATAGATAATTTAGTGTTATTTCAATAGGTTATTGCGTGATGCTCAGAATGTTATTTATTTTTTTAGCTATGGCTGGCAGAAACTATGACAATAATGTCATAAAAAATGGTTTTATGGCTGAAAAAAATATTTGTTATTTTTCACCCCATGTATGATTCGTCCTGCCGGGTGCGGCTTAAGGCCCAATCGAAATTGCCGCTCGTTACCACCGTGCCGCAGTATTCATACTTACCGGCCTGATTAAGCTTAATCTCCGCACCGCAATTCGGGCATTCATGCGAATTATAAGCCTTTTCGCTAAAATCGCGGCTTCTGATAAAAGTCCAATATTCGGTAAAGCTGCGCGCCTTAAATCTATCGCCGGAGGTAACCTTACCGCCAAACATAATCAAGCATGGACCAGGTATTTAGGCGGAATTTAGGGAATTTACGAAAATTTTTAGCCATATTTAACCTTTGGGTAAAAAAAGCCACTCCACGCCCCAAATCACCCCCACACCCAGAGCGAGGCTAAGTAAAACATAGAGGAGCGCCACCACTAAAAAATTCAGCATTTTGTCACATTTCTTTTTAAATTCATGATGGTTATCTTATTTTTTAAACACATAATAATTTTGGTATGGCAAAAGTTCATCCAGGCGCTTTTCCAGCCTTAGGCCGGAACTTTGGGCAATTTCTATTAACTTTTCCGGCGCCATTTTGACACTCTCCGGCGGGCCGCTGGGCAAGTCGCCCGGCTTAAACTCAATTATGTGCATTTGCGCGCCGGGTGGGAGCTGGGCGGTGATGCCGGTTAGCCAGTCTTTAGGGCTTTTTACATGGTGCAGAACATCGCAAATAAAGACAATATCTATATCCTCCGGCAGCTTGGGCTTTTCGGGGTCAATGAGCAATACTTCAATATTTTTGGCTCCTTGCGTCATGGCTTTGTGGTGAATATGGCGCACCATTTCCGGCTCCACATCGGCGGCAAAGAGGCGCCCCAGCGGCAGCTTTTCGGCAATGGGGAAAGAAAAATAGCCGGAGCCGGCCCCCAAATCAAGCACCCGCTCATGGCCCTTTAGCTGCAGGGCGGCCACCACTTCTTGCGGCTTTTGCCAAGCTTTGCGGCTCTCTTGATCAAGAAAGTTGATATAAGCCTCCATCTGCTCAAAGGGCTTTAATTTACTGGGGTCGATGCCCTGTTTGCGCAGGGGGCAATCAATGGGCGGATGAGCCGGATCGTGCTTCATAATAGCGGGCTTAGCTGTAGCCGCTTGCCTATCGGCCTCACTTTCACTATTTTTGGTAGAGTTGCAGGCGCTAAGCATGGCCACACACATGAGTAAACATATTAATTTCATTAAGCTTTATTCCTTCTTATAATTTCCAGTTTAGCCAACATCATGTAGGCTCCGGGCTTTACTTTTATAGCAAAAACTGGGAGGCGGCAAAAGGGAAAAGCGCTGGCGAATTTCTCTTAAAATACTGGCATATTCTCTTTTCGCGAGACAAAATATGTGGTTTCCACAAGTTTTACACATAAGCATCCTTGCCACCTTCAATATTTGGCTTATCCTGCCTAGCAGCTTAAGCCGAAAATCCATTGAATGAGAGCCTTTAATACCATATAATAATCGCCTAAATAGCTAAGCATCCACTATGGATGTTTATGCCAAAGCGCTATTTTATATTGATGCGCGGGTAAGGAAAAATTTCTATGGCAACTGAAATACGCATAGAGACAAAAGAAGATTCGATATATTTAGAGGATCAAAACATTCAGGCCCTAGCCAGTGGCCAGGAATATCTATTTGCTCTGTCGGCAGTAAAAAAAATTGTTTTAATCACCACAGATTTAGGCCCTTTTTTGGATGATATGTGTTTGGCCGTTGATGTGGGGAATGATACGGTTATTTTTATAATGTCTCAGCATGAATGCTTTAAACCTTTTTTGTTTGACCAAATTGGGGAAGCGTTACCTATTGATTATGATCAAGTAATTGCTGCCGGAACCTCAATTGAAGACAATGTTTTTGAAATATATAATAGGCCTTAACAAAGATAAAGAAGAGATGATGAGAATCCAGCGCGGAAAACGGGCGGCAGTTTAGAAGACTAGCGCCACTCCGCCGCTAGCGCCGTCCATTTGGCCTCTTCTGTTAATAAGCGGCGCGGCAGTGGGCAGAATCTTTACCCGTTCTTTTTGGGCAACTTGGCTATTTTGTTCTTTTTTTTGCATATAACTAGCCATTTTATAAGTGATAATACCCTTTATGCCAAAAAAGACTAAAGCTGTGGCCCCAAAAGCACTGATAAAAATAGGTATGGTGTCAATCATATTGGTATTGGGAATAATGCGCTTATTGACACCAAGCGGCGCAGTGAGCCAAATAAAGCCGTAGGAAGCAAAGGTAAAAATATAAAAAGCCCAGCCCAAAACATCAATAGCCAGATGATATTTATAACTTGGCCAAACAGCTGATGTTTTCACCAAATACGAAGAAAAGGGAGCAATAAAAGCTGTTTGCAAAAAGTTTAAGCCATCGAGCAGTAAGGCGAAGGTCAAAAGAGCTCCATCATTATGATTGCAGCACTCAAGAAAGCAAACGCCTCCACGACAGGTGTAGGTTTTTTGTTTCTGGTGATAGCGCATAGTGTAATACATGGCTGCCGAGGCACTGCCCATGGCGATACTGCTGGCGGCAGCACTAAAAGCCAGAATAGCCGCCGTCAGCGGGCGGGCGCTGTCAAAAGCAATGGCATAAAGGGATTCATCTGGCGGGAGCATATAAGACGGGCGCGTTAAAAAAGAGGAGCTCTCAGCCTCTTTGACTTTTGGGGCAGCATAAAGCGGGCCGGCAAAAAAAGAAAGAGTTAAAAGATAGGCGATAATTCTTAAACATCTCGTATTCACAAGAAAATACCTCCATAAAAAACGGAATTATTTTAGCAGAATATGAAAATTAAAGTCAACGGACGGATCAGGGTAAATGTGGGCCTAATTCTCAAAATTGCCTATGATTTGTGACAAAAAACAACCAAAATTGCCTATAGTTTGTGACATAGTCTACCAAAATTGCCTATGTTCTATGACAAGTTTTTGTTGAAATTGCCTATGTTATGTGACAAATTCATTAAGGTTATGTGGCGTAAAGCCTAATAAACTCCAAACCAGGAGAGCAAAATGGCATTTTATCGGCAAATATTAGAGGGGCTTCATAGCTGGAAAAAAAATGAGCTACATAAACCATTAATCATTCGCGGCGCCCGTCAGGTTGGTAAAACCACTATCATTAAAGATTTTGGTCAAACTTTTGATACCTTTATCATGCTCAATCTGGAGCGTCCACAGGATCGCCGCCTCTTTGAAAGCGAGCTCCCGCCGTCTCAGCTCTTGCAGAGAATCTGTTTGGAAAAGCATATTCGCCAACAGGGGAAAACGCTCTTATTTCTTGATGAAATCCAGAATTCACCGGCAGCGGTAGCCATGCTGCGCTATTTTTATGAAGATTTGCCGGAATTATATGTCATCGGTGCCGGATCATTACTGGAAATTATGATGGATGTGCACAAAATCAGCTTTCCGGTAGGACGCGTTGAGTATTTGTACCTATACCCCATGACCTTTAGTGAATTTTTGCTGGCCATGAAAGAAGAGGAGGCTTTAGCCCTGCTCAATGAAACGCCAGTTCCTGAATGGGCGCTTTCCACATTATATCAGTTATTTAGAGAATATACCATGGTGGGCGGTATGCCGGAGGCGGTGGCTAATTATATAAAACGACGCTCTATTTTGGACTGCCAGCCAGTATATAGGAATCTATATATTTCCTACACCGATGATGTGGCCAAATATGCCAACAACAGCCAGCAGGAACAGATTTTGCGCCTTTATATAGAAGCGGCACCGCTGGAAAGCGGTAAGCGCATCACTTTTGAAAAATTTGGCGGCACCAATTATAAATCGCGTGAATCAGCTGAAGCGCTGCGTATACTGGAACGAGCTATGTTAATTTATTTGCGTTATCCGGTAGCCGCCACCGCTTTGCCGCTCCAGCCCAGTTTAAAGCATAAACCCCGCTTACAATTTTTAGATATTGGCCTCATTAATTATAAAGCCGATATACAGAGTGTTTATCTAACGGAGATTACTCTAGACGCCATGTATAACGGTATGCTGGCCGAGCAAATTGTTGGCCAAGAACTTTTGGCCGCTAATTGTTATGAACTCAAAAAACCGCTTTTTTGGGTGCGTGAAGCGGCCGGCTCCAATGCCGAAGTGGATTTTCTTATGTCATATCAAGGAAATCCCTTGCCCATAGAAGTTAAAGCAGGCAAAACCGGCACCCTGCGTTCTCTTCATTCGTTTATTCATCTTTCCGGAGCGAGTTACGCTGTGCGCTTTTACGGCGGTCCCATCAGTGTGGAAACAGTCAAAATCACCACCGGCGAAACTTACCGTCTGATAAACCTGCCTTGGTTTTTGGCGGCTAAGGTTAGTCAATATGTGGCCTTTTTAGAAAATTAGGCGCCTAGGGCAGCGGCCAAGCGACCAGGTCACCCATTCTTTTTGGGCTTAAACTGAAAATAGAAACCGAAATGGAGCGCGACATAGCCCTGCGGCAAAGCCGGCCAGGGGGTTAAACTGCTGCATGCTCCGCTCGTAGAATTCTGACAATTTTTCTCATGGTAATCATCCGGCATATAGGCACTGGAAAAAGCTTCTACTAAGCCCAAATCAAGGCCGATGAAGCCTCGCTTGCTTTTGCCAACATGTAAGTCCAAAGATACTCCGGCTCTAATATCAAAGTACGCAAAGCCGACAGGCCAGAGGCCAAGAAGAAGGCCGTTAAAGCCGACACCAAGTCCGACAAATGGCGAAAAGACAAAGCGCTTATTAATTATATGAAACTTAACAATAGCGTCGACATCCCATGATATGCCCGCGGGAAAAAGGCTATAACCTGCCCCTATACCCCCGGTTACCTGGCCGTATAGACCAAGAGCAAAGTGTTCACTTTTTTTGTTTTTAAACTTATACCCAACATTAAGACCTAACATACCGGCTTGAACCGGCACATAGCCGGCAAAAAATTCCATGCGGATGCCGTGGCCGGCAAAAGGTGTCTTACTGGTGGTGCTGAGCGTTTGATTATCCGCTACTTGCGTACTTTCATTCTCCATAGCCGCTGCGCCGCTATCATCGGCGGATGTAGATTCTTGAGCGTAGGCCGCGGAGGAGAAAAGGACAAGAGCACTAAAGATTAACAGGAGACGCTTCATAATTAACTTCCTTTCCGGTAGAAAATTTACCTTATTTATCTTATATTTATTATGAAAGTTCTAAGCAACCTCCATTCTGGGGTTATCCGAAGACTTTTTATATGAAATCATTTTTACACCTCTCTTAGCAGACGCTCTCTTCCAAAGTTCCCCTTATTCCTGCTATACAGGCGTTGCGATAGGAGGCTCTAATGTCTAGGATATTTCACGATAGGCCAAGATTACTTGTCTTTTCTTTATGCTTTCTGGCCGCCTGGCTCTTTGTGGGGCGCCCCAAGGCGGCTTTAGCTCACTGCCCCGGGTGCGGAATATTTGCCTTTGCTGGTGCCGATGCCGGCTGGGAGGGCATGCTAACCAAAGGTGATAATTACAAAAAGCTTGATAATGGCTTTAAAGTCAGCCTCTCGGCGGGCATCTCGGCCGCCTACTTATTTGGCTTACAAATCGAGCAAGAACTGGGTTTTATCCATTATCGCCCCAAGGCGGAGAGCCTAAGTCTTAACGCCCTTTTTAAAGGTGGTACTTTTTTTATGTGGCCTTTAGTGGCTCCTCTTCCGCATCTACTTATTATGCCGCGAGTAGGTATTGGTGTTATCTATATGGGAACGCCGGAAGGAATAGAGAAAAAAGTGCAAAACTTTTTTGGCTTTAAAGCCGCACTCTCCCTCATAATCACCGCTGATGATGATCCTCCAGAAAGCGGTGAATTAAATTTAGGCGGCGGCCTGGATTTGGATTACACCATGGGAGCCGCCAAAGATAATGTTTTCAGCGCCCAAAATATTTATCATTTTTTTGCTATTAAAGCTAAGTTTCTGGTTACTTTTTAAATTTGGCCGGGCGAAAAAGCGGGGGAAAATTGTGAGAAGTCAGCTTTATAGCACCGCCGCCATATAATATGGGAGAAAAATCACTTCGTTATCTCGTTTTATATCACCGTCATAAAGGACGTACTGCAAGCCGACCTTATCGGAAAACTTCGTTTTAAAATTCCGCAGTGATTTTGCTGCCAGCTCCCGGCCGGATTTTACTTCAAGCGGAACAACTTTTTTATCTTTTCTGATTAAAAAGTCTATTTCCATAAGTGGTTTACCTTTATCGCTGTATTCAACATAAAAAAGTATTTTATGTCCGCTACTGCGCAGGCATTGCGCAACCGCATTTTCTACAAACATTCCTTCGTTTATATGCAAACGGTCAGTAAGAATTGCTTTATAAAAATCGTTAGTTATAAATGACCCATCACCAAAACTGAGATTTATAAGCAAACCTGTATCAAGCAAGTAGCATTTGAAGCGTTCGTTATCCATATTGAGAGTGAGTGCCGGACTTGGGTCGGTAACATTTCTGGCAATGCTTATGATCATGGCTTCCGCCAGCCAGGTGAGCGGTCCACTATATTCGCGGTACCTAGCGTTTTTATTTACATGTGATAAGCGAAAAGACCGGCTCTTTTCGTGCCTTGAGAGCTCGGAAGGAATGTTGTCCAGAATATTGCCCAAATAGACACTGTTTTCCTCTTTTTGAATTTTGATATCGTTTCGGTAAAGAGCCAGAATTTCTTTTTTGGCAAAATCGACTTTTTCAAAATTCTTTGTCTGGACATATTTTACAACTGCTTGCGGCATTCCGCCCACACACATATATTCTCTGAATTTTCTAAAAATATCTTTGTGCAGTTTACCAAGCGGTTTAGTGTTTTCATAACTGCTTTTTATAATGGAAAACGTGAATTCATCGCCAATTGCCCAAAGAAATTCCTCAAAATCAAGCGGGAACATTTCTACGGCATATTCTTCAGAAGGAATCAGTATTTCCGCTTTTTCGGTCCTCTTTTTTATACCGGCTAGAGAGCCTGTTTCGATATAATCGTATCTACCATCCGCCAGCAAGGTTTTCAGCGCCTGACGCGCCAAAGGGTAAAGCTGTATTTCATCTAAAATAATCAGCGATTCGCGCTTATAAAGCTTTTTTCCGTATTGCAGCTGAATGACATTAAAAAAATAATCTAGGTCCAAAAGGCTGTTTACGAAAAGATCGCGAATAGTGTCATTGGTCGATTGAAAATTTATAGTTATAAAGGATTTATATGCGCTTCTTCCGAGCTCTTCCGCAATCGTTGTTTTGCCGACACGGCGGGCGCCTTGCAAAAACAAGGCATACTCGGGGGCATATTCGCTTTTCCATTTGAGTAATTCCCTAAATATCTTTCTTTTCAATATGATTTCTGCCATGCGCCAGCCTCTTTTCACAAAATCTCCGCTTTTTTTAGTGGCAGATTTCACAAAATCTCCACTTTTATAGAGGCAAAATATCACAAAATCTCCACTTTCTCCACTTTTTCTTATTTTGCGGGCAAAAAAAGGGCATTAAAAGAGAGATGAAGCAGCGATAAAAGAGCTCTTATGAGGTAAGGGAAAGTAGCTAAAATTTAAGCGCTTTTCTAATAGTGAGCGCCTCTTCGAGCAGAGCTTTTAACTTATCCAGCGGCCAAATATTGCTGCTATCCGAGGGCGAGCGCTCCGGCTCTTCATGCACTTCCAGAAAGAGGCCGTCGATGCCGGCCGCCACGGCCGCCCGCACCAGATGGGGAATATATTCTCTAAGGCCGCCGGTGGCTCCGCCTAGGCCGCCCGGCAGCTGCAGTGAATGAGTGCCATCGTAAATCACCGGATAATTTAGCTTTTTCATAATGGGAAAGGAGCGCATATCCACCACTAAGTTGTGGTAACCAAAACTTACTCCCCGCTCGGTGAGGAGAATTTTGTTATTGCCCTGGGCCGCAATTTTGGCCGCTGCCGGGCCCATATCTTCCGGAGCCATAAATTGCCCTTTTTTGATATTTACCGTTTTGCCGGTGCGGGCGGCCGCTTCCAAAAGGTCGGTCTGGCGGCATAAAAAAGCCGGAATCTGAATAATATCGGCAACTTTGGCTACTTCTTCGGCCTGCCAGGGCTCATGAATATCGGTGCAAATGGGGAGAGAGAGCTCTTCTTTTACTGCGGCCAGCATAGAAAGCCCCGCCTCTAAACCGGGGCCGCGATAAGCCGTGCCGCTGCTTCTATTGGCTTTAGTAAAGCTGGCCTTAAAAATATAGGGCAGGGAAAGCGCGGCACATATCTTCTTGATTTCGCCGGCCAGCCACAAAAGATGCTCTTCGCTTTCTATGACGCAGGGGCCGGCAATGAGGCAGAGCGGCGCACCTTCGCCGCAGCAAATATCTTTAGTTATCGCCACCTTAGCCATTTTATCGTTCCTCGGCAATGGGCGGCAAGAGAGCTTCTATCTCTTTTAATTGCGCCGGTGTATCCACGCCGAAAAAGCTCTTTTCCACCGCCACTAGGCGAATTTTGTAACCGTTTTCCAGCACTCTTAGCTGCTCCAGCTGCTCGGTCTCTTCCAGCGGGCTTTTAGTCATCTTACTGATTTTTAATAAGAAATCGCGGCGATAAACATATAAGCCAATATGCTTATGGGGAATATATCTGTTCCCGCGCGCCCTACTCGGAATGAGGCTTCTGGAAAAATAGAGGGCATTTCCCTGTAAATCACCAACCACTTTGACAATATTCGTGTTATTTAGCTCCGCTTCATCATGGATAGGGGCCATCAAGGTGGCCATGGGCAGATTGTCATCTTTTAAAAGCGGCTCTATGGCTTTTTCAATGGCTAAAGGCTCAATAGCCGGTTCATCGCCCTGCACATTGACGACAATATCGGCATCTATGGAAAGAGCCGCTTCGGCCACTCTATCGGTGCCGGAGGCGCAACTCTCCGAAGTCATTACTACTTTTCCGCCAAAAAGGCGCACCGCTTCTTTTATGCGTTCATCG
>JAEEML010000106.1 GCA_016283195.1 Deltaproteobacteria bacterium
AATTTGCCTAAGTTTTTAGGCTCCAGCAATAAATAAGAATCGCGCGAAGTGCTGGCCACCTCAATACCCATAAGCCGGTTAAGCGGCGCTGTAAAAGGTCTTTTGCGCGAATAAGGGTGCGCGGCGATAGAGAGGGCCTCTTTATCTTTGGCAATAATAGCCTCAGGTACGCTGCCGCGCTCCGGCAAATTTTGGGGATTTAAGAGCACCATGTGGCCGGCACTTGTAGAGGTCTCCAGGCCAGGAGCAAATAGTAAATCCTCAGTAATATAGGGCTTTTTAATGTCAATGACATCGTGGTCGGTGATAATGGCAAAAGTGAGATGATTATCTTTTAAAGCTTTAGCTATAGCCGCCGGTTCACCTTGGGAATCATGTGAAAACTTAGTGTGCACATGATAAGCCCCCGGCCGCTGTTCCGGCCACCACTCCGGGGCTTGGCCTTCCGGGCTGAGCGGTGCCAGGGACAGGTGCCATGCCAGTATGGTCAAAAGGAGAATAAAGGCCACTAGCAAAATAGCAAAATGCTTGATATGTTTAATTATTTTTTTGAGTAGCACTAAGAATTATCCCTTAAAAAGTACTTTGGCGCCGGAGTTTTCCTCTTCTTCATCCAAACCCAGTATCTCTCTTTGATAAGCCGAAAGCAAGCCACCGCCGCGTGAGGGTTTTAAAGGCAAAGCCTCGCCTTCATCGGGAGCCGCCTCTTTGGCTACCCGCTCCATAGCTTCACTCAAAACAGCGGAAAAAGGGCGCTCCGGCGGCGGGCGGTTAAGGCGCTCTGATTGAATACGCCGGGCTTCAATTTCTTCCAGTCGCTCCGGGGTTACCCCCATGCCGGTGCCAACCAAAATATTTCGGGGTTCTACCCGCCATTCATTATCCACGGCTTACCTCACCCAAAATCCAATCCAGTATATGATTTTAGCTAAAATAGGCAAGAGCAAAGCATTAATTTACCTGCTTAAGGAGTTTGGTGTGAAAACCGGCCCGGCCATTTGTAGTTTTGTTAACTCTGGCAGAGAATACAATAATGTGCTAAAAGGAGGCGCGAATGGACGGTGATCCGGGAGAGATGCTTGCCTAAAACCGCCTGCCTATAATGCTTTGGAGCTTGCTTTTAATGATGCTTTATAAAGAGGATAGAAATTTTTATTTGCCTAATATTGTAGTGATTTTGTCATCTTTTTATCTGCTTGTTATCTTAAATTTGCTAAAACTTTGCCGCAAAGTTGCCCTCTTTGGCGGCTTTTCTCTCAAAACAGCGCTGCCCATTATAATATTGCTCCTGCTTTTACCTGGAGTGGCCGTACTTTTCAGGGTAATAATAAAGCAGCTTGATATAAAACCGTTAAAAATTCCGACTAAAGCGCGAACTAATCTTTTAGTGCTCGGTTGGTTTTTGTATTTTCTGAATCTGATACTGTTTTTTGCCGAAACTTGGGCTTTAGACCGCTTTCCCATGCAGGAACCTTTAATTGTATTTTTTACACTGACCGATGTTGGCGGTGATTTTGATAAAAGCATTCTTATCCAGGTGGCTGCTATGGTTTTCTTCTCTTTCGCTGTTTCACTAGCCGGTTTTTTAACTGTGCTCCGCAGCGAAAAAAAGCTTGGAATTTATGCTGTTTCGCTAAAAATCTGGCGGTTTGGCACCAAGAATTTTAGCCTCGGTACTTTTTATCTTTTTCTTGGCCTTTTGTTTTTTATTTATTCTTTTTACATTATGTACACCGGCTTAATGGTGAGTGATTATATCGCTGTTATAAATAAATACTCCCGGCCGGCGGTAAATTCGGAATTTTACCTTAAAGAGTATATAACACCTAAGTATGAAAATATAATTTTTCCGGAAAAAAAGAAGAATCTCATTATAATACTTATGGAATCAATGGAGAGTTCTTATGCCGATGCGGCAGGCGGCGGGCTGATGGAAAAGAATTTTATTCCCCACCTGAGTAATTTGGCGGCCGAAAATATTAATTTTTCGCCTACCGAAAAGTTGGGCGGCGGAGCCGATTTGCCTCTAACTAATTGGACTATAGCGGCCATGCTGGCTAAATTCGGCGGTTTACCTTTCGCTATGATTGGGGTGGAGAATAAAACGCAGCCCAGTTTTGTACCCGGGGCGCTTACCCTAAACGATATTTTGGCTAAAAACGGTTATAAACAACTTTATGTCTTTGGCAGCGACAAACATTTTTCCGGGGCCAATGCCTTGCTGGAAACACATGGAAATGTAGAAATTCACGATATTTATTGGTATAAAGAACACAAAAAGCTGCCGCCTAATTATTATGTTTTTTGGGGTATGGAAGACAAAAAAGTATATGATTTTGTAAAAGAAGAGCTGACGAATTTGGCTAAAGAAGATAAGCCTTTTATGCTAGGCTTTAATACGCTCGATACCCATATGCCCAGAGGTTATCTGGACAAAAATTGTCAGGATAGCGAGGATATGCCGCTAAAAAGCGCTATAGTTTGCGCCGATAAAATGATTGCCGAATTTCTTGATTGGTGTAATGGCGAGAGCTGGTATAAAGATAGCGTGATTGTTATTATGGGCGACCATCTCTTTATGGCGACAGAAGCCACAAATCCTTTTAATTCGCCGGATTATCTTGGCGGTGGCGACTTGCAGGAATTGCATGACCAAAGAAGATGGCTCGATATTTTTATTGGTGCTGAGCCTATAAACCAAGAATTTGCCGTAAAAGAGCGGGAATTTTCTTCGTTTGATATGTTTCCCACTATCTTAGCGGCTATCGGTTGCCAAATAAAAGGTGAGCGCCTTGGTTTTGGGGTAAATCTTTTTAGCCGGGAAAAAACTCTTAGAGAAAGGTTTTCCAAAGACTACTTGGATGAGGAAATAAGCAAGAAAACCACACAGTTTGAGAGCCTGAAATAGATTTTAAAATAGGCCAGGCTCTGCTTTTAGTTTACTGCCATTTGACATTTATTTATAAGCTCATTACTCTCGGCACGGAAAGTTGAGGTGCCTCTTGGAAGAAGATAAATTAGCCCGTATAAAAGAACTAGAACAAAAGATAATTCACCACAAAACACTTTATTATCGCGGAGAAACAGAGATAAGTGATGCTGAATACGACGCTCTTGAAGATGAGCTGAAAAAACTTTCCCCCACCTCACCCGCTTTGGAACTAGTGGGTAGTGCCTTTTTGGCCAAAGAGGTGCCCCATGAAGTGCCCATGCTCTCTTTGGGCAAAAGCCGCGACCCCAAAGATATTGAAAACTGGCTAAGGGCGGCTAACATCAAAGAGCAGAAATCACTGGCTAAAGCCAAGGGCGTGAGTGCCGATAAGGTGGAGCTGGCTTTTGAAAAGGCCCTCGTTTCCGTAAAAATGGATGGCAGTTCGGCCTCACTTATTTATAAAGATGGCCGCTTTGTTTCCGCCAGCACGCGTGGCGACGGCTATTTTGGGGAAAATATCAGCGCCCAGCTCTCTTTTGCCTCTTTCCCCAAAGAGGTGCTACTTGGCGGAAAAATTAAGAATTTTGAAATACGCGGCGAGGTGTGTATCAGCAAGGAAAATTTTGGCGCTTTAAGCCAAAAGATCATCGAAAAGAATATTGCGGAACGTAAGGCGGAAGAAAAGGCAATAGACCAAGTAGCGGAGGGCGGTGAAAAAAATATAGAGGGGCCCAAATCCATCCGCAACATTGTAGCCGGGCTTTTACACACTAAAGCCGATAACAGCGCCATTGCCAATTGCTCTTTTTTGGATTTTATCGCTTATGAAATAATAGCTCCCGCTATGGATATTAAGAGCGAAGAGGAAAAATTTCTCCTTTTGGCCGATGCCGGTTTTATTGTGCCGCCGCACTGGCTCTGGGAAAAAGATGGTGATTTTGCTGATATCATTAAGGAATACCGGCAGCTTTGCGAGGAGTTCCCCTATCTTAGCGATGGCCTGGTTATTGCCATAGATAACCTCAAAAGGCAAAAGGCCCGTGGCCTCACCGCGCACCATCCCAAAGGGAAAATGGCTTTTAAATTCCAGGCCGAGACAGCTAAAACCACGCTACGCGAGGTGGAGATTAGCATCGGGCGCACCGGTAAGCTCAGCTTTGTGGGCATTGTCGATCCGGTTAATCTCTCCGGGGCCACGGTGAGCCGGGTGACTTTGCACAATAGCAGCTATATTGAGGCCGAAGAGCTGGGCGTGGGAGCGGTGATTGAAATATCGCGCTCCGGCGAAGTGATTCCCAAACATGAGCGCACGCTGGTGCCGGCCAAAGAGCCGCTCCCCATGCCGGAAAAGTGCCCCTACTGCGGTGCGCCTCTAAGCCGCTCGGAATCCGGTGTCGATCTTTTGTGTCAAAATGAAGCTTGCTTTGGCCGGCGGGTTAATGCCTTGCTCTATTTTATAAATACCTGCGGTATTGAATTTATCGGAGAGCGCACTCTCTGGCGCCTTATGGCAGAAGAAAAAGTTAAAAATATTTCTGATTTATATCGTCTTGATGCAGAAAAATTACAAGTGCTTAAGCAAGGAGACAGCGTAAGCGACAAATTAGAGCAAAAAATACTTAATAGCATTGATGAGCATCGCGTTTTGCCCTTAAACACTTTTTTGGCCGCTTGCGGCATCGACGGCTTTGGCCATGCGGCGGTAAAAGCACTTTTGGAAAAACACCCGAAAATTACCGAACTTAAGGAGCTAAAAAGCGCGGAGATTTGCCAGATATCCGGCCTGGGTGAAGTGCTCTCAAAAAATATAGAAGAGGGGCTTAAAGAAAAGGCTTGGCCCCTTTTGGATGCCCTTACAGCTGCCGGAGTGCGGGTAATTACCGCTGCCGGCAGTGGTCCATTAAAAGATCTCACATTTGTGGTAACCGGCTCTTTGGAACATATCAGCCGCAAAGAGGCGGAAGAGCGCATTGAACGCCTGGGCGGCACTTTTAGCAGTAGTGTGGGCAAGAAAACCAGCTATTTGGTATGCAATAAGCCTTCAAACAGCACCAAGTATCAGCGGGCCCTTAGTTACGGCGTTAAAATAATTAATGAAGAAGAGCTTTTAAGGCTCTTAAACGGTGAGGCGCCGGCAGCGGAAACGGCTGGGGCCAGTAGCGGGCCGCAGCAGCTGGAAATATTTTGAGAGCTTTAAGAGTGCCACCTTGTGGTGACTTGTAATCTTTTGAAATTTTTATATATAATAGGGAGGGAGGTGCCTTATGTTATATGAAACAGTTGTAGAGCGGATGAAAACTGTACCACCTATGGCCTTGGAAGAAATTTACTCCTATATCGAATCTGTATGCAACAAATACAGCATGGCTACTACTAACGCGGCTGAAGGGCTTGCTTTTATCAAAAAATATAGCGGAAAAATAGACCGTGATATAGATTGTAAGGCTGAACTTCTGCAAACATTGGATGAAAAGTATGAAAATATTACTTGATACCAATGTTTTCATTGATATGTTTCAAAAACGACAGCCATTTATGGAATTTGCAGCTAATATAATTAGCTCATGTGTTCAGAAAACTAATATCGGTTATGTTTCAGCGCACTCACTTTCTGATTTGTTTTACATCTTGCGCAAAGATTTTTCGAGTGCTGAACGCAAAGAGTGCGTGCGGTTTATTTGCACATATTTTGAGGTAATATCCGAGCACAAGACTGATTTTTTGGCAGTTGCTAACAATGAGCGTGTACTTGATATGGAAGACGGCTTACAGATGCAATGTGCTGCAGCATACAATCTTGATTATATAGTAACGCGCAATGTAAAGGATTTTGTAAATTCTGGTGTTCCGGCTATTACACCAGCTGAGCTCTTAGCTCTTTCGCCTGTTTATATAGAGAATTGAATAACCACGCCACAAAAGTCTGGTGGTATATTTGGGCTTTTGTCAGCATACCCTGTGGCATACGGAAAAAGCTCATAAAGTTTGTTAATAAATATAGGCCGAAATATTTTAACATTTTTTACAAAATATCTTTTCCTTAAAAGCCCTCTTGTGGCATTAAGGGGCAGGGCGCAATATCTCGCCCCGAAAGTGAGATTTTTTATGAAAATACC
>JAEEML010000107.1 GCA_016283195.1 Deltaproteobacteria bacterium
GCTTTACCACTAAATGGGCCGTTTGGGCAAAAACCATTATGCGGCTTATCCACAAAAATGGCTTCTCCAGCCTTTAATTCTCTGGTTAAAAGGCCGTTTTCCGTATAAAGAACCAGCGTTATGGCTCCGCTTAAAAGGGTGAAAAACTCCGGGCAGGTATGCTTTTCCAACTCGCTGATTTCAGCCAAAGAAACAGCCTTGGGGCTATAAACGCCAATGCGATAGTGCTCGGCATCACCGCATAAAACCTGCCATTCTTTTTCATTGGCCCAGCTAAAGGGCTCATTGCGCGTGGCCTCCGGAAACGACGGCGCGGTAACAGTCACTTTACGGCTCATGGGCGTTCCTCCCCTAAACGGCTCGCAGCCTGTTTTTTATCACAATTTAAAAATTTCTGCTCATCAGGCGGAATTAAGCTTTCTATTTTCCGCCGATCGCCACGAGAGCACACCACTTTGTAGCCAATGCTCTTAATGCGTCCACTCAGGCAGAGGCGGCACTGGGCGCTCTCTTCTCCGGTGCAAATTTTGCCATCATAAAGTTCGTATTTTTTGCGCACGGAAACCGGCGAGAGGTTAGGCATCAGCACATTGGCCCCGCTTAAAATGCCCTTTTCGCGGCCATCTTCCGCCAGGGTGCCAAGAGCTGTGGTCGCCGGCAACAAAATATCCGGTATAATCAGGCGAATAATTGATAGCAAATAGCAAGTAAGCTCCACGCTGCCGGCTCTTTCCCCGGCAAATGGCGTGGCCGCGTGGGGAATGAACGGGCCAATTCCGCACATATCAGGCTGAAATTCTTCAATAAATTGCAAATCAGCAACTATATTTTCCACTGTTTGAAAAGGCGAGCCAACCATAAAGCCCACTCCCACGGCATAGCCAAGCTCACGCAAATAATTTAGGCAATTAAGGCGCGTTTTTAGGCTCATCTCGGCCGGATGCAACTTGGCATAGTGAGCGGGTGTAGCCGTTTCATGGCGCAAGAGGTAGCGGTCGGCCCCCGCCGTGCGCAGAGCCTTATAGCTCTCATAGCTGCGCTCGCCCAAAGAGAGCGTAACAGCCACTTCAGGGTAGCTCTCTTTTATAGCGGCTATAAGCGGCACCAGCACCTTATCGCTAAAAAAAGGGTCTTCGCCGCTTTGCAAAACAAAAGTGCGGTAACCGAGTCTATAACCCTCATCGCAGCAGGAAAAAATCTCTTCCGGGCTCAAGCGATAACGCGCAGCCAGGCGGTTACTACGCCTAATTCCGCAATAATAACAATCATTTTTACAATAATTACTAAATTCTATAAGCCCGCGCAAAAATACTTCACGCCCATAAACAGCGCCTGCTACCGCCCGCGCCTTTTCGGCCAAAAGCTCGGCCGCCTCAGCCTCCCGGCTACTAAGCAGTTCTATATATTCGGCACAACTTAAATGGTGCTCACTCGCCAGTTTTTCTATAAGCGCCCGCACATTGTCATTCATTGGGCACCAAGAGGTTAATCACCCTCAACATAGCGAATTTCTTTCAATTTTGGATAAATATTTTTTAAAACTTCCAAATATAGTTTGCGCTTTCCCACTACTTTGTCTTTGGCATATTCCGCCTGCCTATCGCTAAAACGCCGCGCTGCCCCTTCGGCCGTCAAAATAGTCTGTTTTTTGGCTGAGGTGGCCTCACTCACTAAATTTATCGCCTCGCTGCGAGCAGCGGAAAGAGTATTATTCTTAAAAGTTTCAGCTTCGTTTTTATTGCGCTTTTGCTCCACATCGGCCTGAATCACCTCATCAAAACTGCGCTGTACTTCATCCGGCGGCGTCACCTCGCGAATCTCCACAAAAGAGATGGCCACCCCGGCCTCAAGCGCATCCAACTCGGCTTGCAAAGCCAGGCGCACACTATCTTCGATGCGCTTTTTGCCGGAGGTTAAAATATCATCAACCGGCATAGCGGCCAGCGTATGAATCACCACTTTAGCCGCCATGTTACTAATCAGCTTTTTCACATCATTATTATGCAGGAGGTAATTATGGGCACTGGCTATAGTATATTTCACCAAAAGATATATGTTTAAAATATTGTTATCGCCCGATATAGCATAGGGCATAAGGCGAGAAGTGAGCACAAAAGTTTCCACCCGGCTGCCGCGCTCATAATTATCGGGAATAAAATCATTCACTATGAGAGTATCCATCTGCTTGGCCGGGAGTTTTGTAATATTATCAATTGGATACGGCAAAGCATAGTGCAGGCCTGGCAACACTGCGTCATCAACCACTTTGCCAAATCTAGTTAAAATGCCAATCTCACTCTGCTCAATTTTATAAATGCCGGAGACAAAATAAAGCACAATCAGCCCGCCAAGCACCCAAAGGCCGTAAGAATAAATGAGCTTTTTCAAGGCTTTTTGCAAAATAGCTCTGATTTCCATCACTTACTGCCTTTGGAGCTGCCTTTGGAAGCCTCTTTGCCCATATCGAGGTATTTAAAGAGCTCTGATTTGGTGGATAATACCAAAACAGTATTATTGCCCAAAACCTTTTTATAAAGCTCAATAGAATTTAAAAAGTCAAAAAATTCCGGATCTTTGCCATAGGCCTCACGATAGATGCGCATGGCCTCCTTTTCGCCTTCGCCACGAATAATGAGAGCCTCTTTTTGCGCTTTAGCTGTTATTTCTGCTGCTTGTTTGGCGGCATCGGCGCGAATTTTATCGGCCACTTCCCGCCCTTCAGCGCGGATTTTCTCGGCTTCCTTATTGCGCTCAGAACGCATACGGTCATAAACAGCGCTAACAACAATGGCCGGATAAGCCAGGCGCGAAATGCCCACTTTTTCTACTTTAATGCCATATTTTTGCTCGGCATTGGCCGTCACCCGCTGTTGAATATCAAGCTCTATCTGGGCCAGTTTTACCTTATCTTGCTCGGTATTAATAATATTATCGATGGAATATTCACTAATTACCCCGCCCAGTTGGGAATTTAAAATATCACCGATTTTGCGCGCTCCCTCATCTAAATCTATGCCGATAGTTTGGAAAAAAATCAGCGGATCAATAATTTTCCAGGCTGCATAACAACCTATAATCAAAGGATTTTTATCACCCAAGAGCAACTGAATAGCCTCAGTTTCATATACCTGCATCCGCTTATCAAAACGGTTGACCTTTTGCCAAAAAGCCGGGCGCTTTACATAGAGGCCGGCATCAGTAACTGTGCGCACCGGCTCACCAAATTGCGTTATAATCACCCACTCGCGCTCATCAACGGTATAAAGCGAATAATAGGCTAAAAGCCCTAAGAGAACAAGCAGACTAAGTGGGATAAGTATCTTTTTCATCTGGCACCTAATGATAATTTGGCGAAGTGAAAAGAGGATGGTCGGGGCGAGAGGATTCGAACCTCCGGCATCCAGCTCCCAAAGCTGGCGCTCTAGCCAGGCTGAGCTACGCCCCGACTACGACGGCTTCTTCTAGTACATTTTCAAATAGTTGGCAAGAGAAAAATGCGGAAAAAGATCAAAGATTAATTGCGCTCAACATAATCGGCATACCAAACTTTGCCTTTTTTGGCTTTCAGGCGCACCACGACTTTGTCACCATCACGCAGATAGAAGGCACCGGCGTTGATCATGGTAGTTGGATCTTTCATGTTGGGCACGCCGCCTTTGATATCCATCACCGGAATCACTACGATTTCGTCATTGGCTTTGAAATTTTGGTCGGCAGCCACAGCGCAAGGAGCTTTCTCACCCTTTTTGGCCGGTTGGCAAGCCGGCTTTTGGATTTTCACCTTTAGAGCCACGCGCGGGAAGTCACTCTTGTTGACCATCACCACCTTGGCTTGGATGTTTTTCACATCTTTACGGCGATTGAGATCCTTGTTGTCAGCATCTTTACGGGCGCGGATAGAGCCGCCGGCCTCCGGGCCGTCAGAAGCCAGGCTGTCACCGAGTTCGGCCAGTTCTGCCAAGGGGTCGTCATCATCGGCATGAGCGGTAACAGGCATCATCAGCAGCATCAAAGCACTCATCATCATTAGCATCTTTTTCATCACTTCACTCCTTTATCGTGATGTTAAGGTTCACCGGATTACCGGGTCGCCTTGGTTTAACTTTTGTTCTGCCGTTTTAGCCTGATATATAAGGCCAAAACGTTGCAATTTTGTTTTGCCATCGGGCAGCTTTTTGGTCACAAACCAAACAAGGCCGTCATTCACCTTAAAGAGGCGGCTATGCGCCGCTTTGCCGGTAATAGCTATAGGCTCGCCGGTAGCTTGTGGCGCCAAGGTGCTGATTACAGCTTCACTTAAAGGAACTATAGCACACTCAGTCTCGCTTTGGCAACGCACATAGCCAACTTGCGGCTTAAGATTGGCGCCGACATTAACCAGCTCATAAGAGGAAACAACAAAAGAATTTCCTGCGCGCTCGCCATTCACCCGCACAGTAAGAGCAGTAAGCATCGGCAGGTGCTTGGCTGCCAGTTCGCCGCTAAGTACCGTGCGCTCTTCACCGACAATGAGAGCCACCTGAGCATTGGCCGCCGATGGGCCAAGAACTGCCAGGGTACCGGTAAGCTGCTCGGCAGCCGCAGCTTTTCCACCAAAAAGCAGCCCAATTAAAGAAAAAACTAATAACAATTTTCTCATTTAAAACTCCTGCTTATAAGAAGTCGGCTTTAAACACAGCGAGATGGCCATCAAAAGCCGCATCGGCAGTACCGGCAATGGTCATCAGCTCATCACCGGAGAGGACAATATAATTAATTGCACCTTCACCTTCTATCATCGCTTCAATGCCATCGGAGATGAGTGTGTCAACATCATATTCATCAATAAGCGCCGGTCCTTCAAAAGTGTGGTTTACACCATCGGAATCGGTAAAAGTCTCCCCGCGCAATTTAATACCGCGCACAAAGCCGGTAATCGGATCATCCACCGGAGTAGCAAAACCTCTGCCTTCTTCAATACCGTCAAAGAGGAGCTCTTCCACATAATCAGCCATGATGTCGGCTATTTTTTTGCCGCTGGCCTGAGCCACATTGGAAAGGCCGGCATAATCGCTGTTATAAAGTTTTTGCAAGAAGGCAATACCACCTTCATCTTTAATATCGGCGGCTTTGCTCTCATCGTCAGAAGCGGAATAAGTGGCCCCGCCCAAAGATTCAAAGATATAGCGCAAGAAGAGATAAGCAGCGGCCCGGCCGGCCACATGCTGCTCCGCTGTGGAACCTGTACTGGGGTATGAAGCGCTAAAAGAAACATCATTAAACATATCAAGATATTTGGCAATAACAGAATAGTTACCGCTACCGTAACCGGTGAGGTCTTCGGCCAGGTGAGCAATACCTTCATCGAGCCAGAGGAGCTCTTTAGCCGCTGTTTTATTTTTGGCATATACGCGGCGGCCATAGCTTATAAGGTGCTGATACTCATGGGCCATGGTGCCGAGAATTTTTTCCACACTGGCTTCGCTTTCACAATCGCCAACGGCGCCGATGGAGCGCACCCAGAGGATATCCGCCTCATTGCCGGAAGCGCCTTCATATTCTTTGCCGGCTGAGCCAACCATTGAGCTATCCATATAATCTCTGTCATCAAAGAAACCAAGCACATTAAGTTTAGAATTACAGAGTTTGCTGGAGAGAACCACAGTCATATAACCATTGCCATCACGGTCGAGCGGGCCTTCGTGTTTGTCGCCGGGGCCAAAGAACTTCAAATCGCGCGGCATAATAATTTTGGCAAAAACATCGCCGATTTGGTTTTTAATTATTTCGTAACTGTCGTTATCTTCTTCTTCGTAATCATCGGCATCCATAAAAATAGCCACGCCGTTTTCGTGGTACATAAGCACTGCATCCAAATCAGTTTTGGCATCCTGCATCCAGAGATTAAATTTAGGATAATCATCATCACCAACGCAGGCACCCTTCACACAAACGCCGTCACATTTTTTCGGGTCACAGGTGCCGCCGTCTTTTTTCATGTGCCATTTTTGTTTACCGGCTCTTAAAGCTTTAACTGTGCGGCCAATACGGTTACTACGCGCAGTGTCGAAAGCCAAACGGGCTTGCCACTCCGGAGAGAGGTTGGAAGAAGCCAGTTTCTTTTGCAAGGCAGCCATGCCGCCTTCTTCTTCACTGTCGCTGTCGGTGTCGGCATCGGCATCGCTAATCGCGTCGGATGTAGCATCTTCCTCGGCTTCTTCTTCAAAAATGGACAAAGTGTAAGAAATACTGCCCAATTTGGCCTCATCGCCCGTCGGCACGCTATAAACAGCTACTATTAAATCTTGGTTTTCATCAAAACCGAGATCGATTTTACCGAAAACGCGCTCTTCCTCGGCTTCGGCGGCCTGGCACAATTTGCCATCGGCACCGGGCACATCGCGGCAAACTTCGCCAACTTTGCAATCCCAGTCATGGCTACATTTAGTAGGCGTTGGCGGCAATGGGTCATCATCGCTCTTACCGTCAATGGGCTTAGCATCGGTTTTGCCGTCGTCGGGGTCAGTAGTAGAGCTACCACCGCCGCCGGTACAGGCTGTAAGCGGTGCTGCAACCAAAGCCATTGCCATTATCCACATATTTAGCTTTTTCATAATTACACTCCTTGGTAGTAATTAAAATTCTACCACACCACAGACCATGAAGTATTTCACGATCTCCATTTAATTTCAACCTGAAAGATTGTGACATAAGTCATAGAGCGATTTAAAGCTTAAGATTAATTTAGCCTTGCAGAGTAAAGTTAGCCCTTGCAAATAAGTAGGCTATCTAGTACCATTCGCCGCGAGAGATTTCTCTCTCACGGAGGTATTCCACATGCCTACTATATATATAAGCCCACATTTCAAGCTGGCCAGCCAATTATCGTTTGCTTTTTTGCTTGCAGCCTGCGCCAGTAAAGATCCCGATAATTACGCTCTAACTTCTTCGAATGATTATCTTTATACCAACGGCGAAGCACCCACTACCACTTATGAACTCCCTGTGCCTATCGTCCAGGAGCTCACACCAACCTACGTTGCCGCCGGCGATACTTTAACTGCTTATGGTTCCGGTTTTGTGCCCAAGCGCTATGGTTATACCTCACTGCGTCTTTTAGGCAATTTCGTAAATAAGCAGGGCGCAAGCAAAAATATCGATTACACAGTAAAAGCCAATTATATCAACAGCGGCAAGGTTTCTTTTACCTTTGAGCCGGCCGAAGCAGGCTCTTTCGGCGAAGAAATGGGCTCTTTTGACGGCTATGTCTGGGCCATTAACCATGGCAACGACGGAGCCATGGCCGAACAGGAAGAAGAGCCGGCCAAATTTACTGTCGCCACCAAGCCGTCTATTGTTGTAAATTCCATCTACCCCATGAAAAAGTCCTGCAAAGATCCGCTTTTAAAGCGCAGCTTGGAAAATACGCCCATCGGCCTCGATGTTTCTCTCATCGGCCTGAAAAATCCGGAAAATTTCAGCCCTATTACTGTCGATATTATTTATATGGATTTAGCTACAGCTAGCGAAGCCCCCTGCCCCATCAGTCAGCTTGATTTGCCGGGTTGCTCAGTTGGCGATTCATCCGTAGTTCATCGGGATCATAGAGAAATTAACAGCAGTTACGAAACGAGCTTTACTATTTCAGATATCGATTTCGGCCCATTGCCCGATGGCGTTTTGCAAAGCGACGGCATGATCAGCATCCGCGCCACCGACGGCGAAACCACCCTGCAACGCACTGTCACCGTTACCATGTACAACGAGCCTTTTATTGTAGAATACGACGGCTCGGTGGAAGTGGCTGAAATTTACGCTCCGGAAGCAGTTAGCGGCTGCGTTCCCGGCGGCGAATACGGTTCCAGCCTCTCGTACAACGAAGGCCACAGCGACAGCCGCTCACGTTCATGCAGCCTTAGCATCGGCCTCTCGGCTAAAATTCCTTATGTAGAAAAAATTTTGGGTTTAAGCTTCGGCATGAGTGTCAACGCCTCTGTCAGCTCCAGTGACAGTCACGGTTTAAGCATTAACCGCCATGTTCTCGCCAACCAATATGGCGTGGTTTATCGCCAAACCCAGCGGCTTTTACGCCGTGGCGATATTGTGGAATATTCCGAATGCGGCGAAAAAAATGTCATCGGCGAGGCCCAGCTGACCGATTGGAGCTGGGCTCCGGATATCGCCATCACCCACAATGGCGTATGCCCCCCGCTGCCGCCCTCTAACCTGCCGCCGGCCAAATGCTATATTAACTGCGACTAAGCGCGGCTAGGTCATGTAAGGCACAAAAAGCCATGAAAGGAGCGCCAATGAGAGTTTTGACCATTCTTCCGCTGGCGGCCTTGTTTGTTTTGCTGGGTTCCTGCAGAATGCCGGAAGATCCTATGGGTGACCCAAATTATAAGCCCATGTTTACTGTGGAAAAGCCGAGCGATGATACCTCTCTTGAAGATATAGCCACCTTGGAGCCGCCGGAGCCGCCGCAACTGGCTAAATTGCCCGCAATTTATCTCTTTGATTCTCTGCCTGTTAGAGGCCAGGCCACACCCAATACCGATATTGTCGTTAAATCTTCCGCTATGGGGGCTGTAGCCGGCCGGGTGGGCAGTGACGGCACTTTTTGCGTTGATTTGCCTCTCGCTGCCAACACCACGCAGGAGATTTCGGCCAGAGTGCATAACGGCCTCTTTTCCGATTACGCCACAACAACCATCACCCAAGAAGGCGGCACCACAAATGATACGCCTGATACTCCGCGGCCCACTATATTTTACCGCAATGTCGCTCTGGGCAAAAATGTCTATAGTGATCCCTACCCCGAAGGCGATGGGCTTGTAAACGAGCTAACCGACGGTAACGAAAGCAAAATGATCACTTTTAAAGAGGGCTCGCTCTCCGACAATTACATCTGGATTGATTTGGAAGAGGTTTACGAGATTTATAAGGTCGATCTTATTTTCAGCACTGCCGAAGAAGAATATCCCGATGAAATCACTGTCTTTACTTCCACTGCCAAAAATATCGACGATTATCCTTCAGAAGACAATTGGGGCGAAGAAGCGGAAGTCATGACTATTAAAACAAACAGTCAGAGCATAGTCAGCAACGGCGGCCTGGTTTCCAAATGGCTACCCACAAATCCGGAGGCCCGTTTTATTGGTTTCGCGCTCAATCACACAACAAATATACGCAGTAAATACAATGTTTTAAGCGAAATAAAGGTTACGGTGCTCAGCACAGAGGAAGAGGAGGAAGAGCAAACACCGATAGAGGAGCTCACTACCCCCACCTGTGCTAACGGCCTGGTTATTTAAAAGGGCGTTTTTATGAAGAAATATCTGTCTTCCATTACCTTATGCGCTCTTATGGTTGCCTGCTCGCCGGATCCTATTGAGTTGGAGCCTGTCCCACGCCGTGACGATACCGCAAAAGATACGCCGGCAAATAACCACGACACAACCAGTGATAACCACGATGCCGCCAGCGAAAAGCCCTGCAATTGGTGGCAAACTGGTTGTAACGAGCCACCACCAGACGACAAAATACTCAATAATAACAACGAGATTGATCAAAATAGCGATAAGGATATTACCACTAAAACTACCCTCAGCGAGCTTATTATTGGTAATTGGTATGGCGAAGTAAATTGGAATATTTCCTCAAAAAGATTGCTCTTTTTGTATTTCGATTTAGACGGAACTATGGATTTTATCATCAATCCCTACGGCCCGGCCCGCGAGGATTACACCGGCACTTGGTCAATAGATGAGGATTTGGCCACTCTGACAATGCAAATTCCCGAGCTCGATAATTTACACAAAACGCTTTACTGGAATAATATAACCTTTACTTCGGCCAATGCTTTTACTTTCACCGGTGGTTTTCAAGAAGGCGAAACTACTATGCAATATGGCCTTTCTGTGCCCAAAGAGGGCTTGGTGGCTGAGGTATATACCTTTTCCGAAGATTATGAAGATGACATATTTTCCACTTCCGGCTTCTGGCCGCTAAGATACCTCCATTTTGACAGCATCTTATTATTGCTCCGGCAGGGCTCGCCCAAGATCGCTTGCAGCGACTGGACCTACGGCGCCACAAAACTTAATTTTGAATCCGGTGAATCATTCGGAGTGAACCAAATTGCCGGCTTTGACCGCTACGGCGGCTCACGTTGCAATGTAAAAGACCGCTTTATTGTTGACTTTTACGGCTCTATATCACTCCCGGCCGGCTTTTCAAAAATTCGCTTTAATACTAAGAAAAATGAGATAGATGAAGCTGCTATTCTTTTCATTGACGATGAATCAGGCAACACCGGCGTCCTGCGCGATATGACCGAAGCCAAAGCCGCTTTGTGTAATTCCGACCGCTACTACATAGAATGTCTTACCGATGATTCCGAGCCGGTTTACGATATTGACGCCGGCACCACCGGCGGTTTTTTGCCTATAGAGATTATTTATGTCGAACTGGAAGATGATGTATTTATGAATGTTGAGCTCTCGATTCATAGCGATAACAGCTTTGCGCCCATTCCCAAAGAAATAATCTCTTACCCCAAATGGTGGGATGAGGAATAAAGGTGGCCACGAAAATCCGCGCTGACCTCTTAACCGTGAGTTTAGGGCTCGCCAAAAGCCGCAATGAGGCCCAAGCCATGATCATGGCCGGGGAAATTTTCAAAGTTATCAATGAGAGCGCAGGCGGCCTTTTGCGTATTGAAAAAGCCGGAGAAATGGTACCGGAAGACACAAAGCTAATTTCCAAAGGCAATTCCTGTCCTTATGTTTCCCGCGGCGGTTTAAAACTGGAAGCCGGCATAAAGGCCTCCGGCTTCGATTTAACGGGCGCTCGTATTCTCGATGTCGGTGCCTCCACCGGCGGCTTTACCCACTGCGCACTCCTTCATGGAGCTAAAGAAGTAGTGGCTCTCGATGTCGGCCATAGCCAGCTGCATGATTCCTTGCGCCACGATAGCCGCGTAGAGGTAATAGAACATTGTAATATTCGCTACTTAGAGCCTGGAGCCATTGCGCCGGTTGATGGCATTGTCATTGATGTCAGCTTTATCAGCCTCATCAAGGCACTGCCGCCTGCTCTGCCCTTTTTAAAAGAAAATGGCTGGGTTATCTGCCTCATTAAGCCCCAATTTGAAGCTGCGCGTAACGAAATAGGCAAAGGCGGCGTAGTGCGCGATGACGCCATAAGAGAGGAAATTCTCCGGCGCACCATTGCGGCTCTTAATGAAAATGGGCTCCTAATAACAGGGCATATCGAGAGTCCGATAGAGGGACAAAAAAAAGGCAATATCGAATACCTGGCCTGGGGGCACAAAGTGCATACTGAGGTTTCTGCCAATTGACAAGCCTAATAGGAGTGCTATAGTTCGCCTGCGGAAAATAGTCGAGAGAGGTTAGAAGTGGCCGCTAAGACATCCAACCAAGAAATCAAAAAGCTTTCTAAGTCTGAGTTGGTGTCGCAATATAGCCCACTGGTGCGTTCAATAGCCGCAAAGATAAAAAAGCGCCTGCCGCAATCCATTGAATTTGAAGAACTTGTTGCCTATGGAACACTTGGCCTTTTGGAGGCTGCCGACCGTTTTGACAGCAAACAGGAAACAGCCTTTGTCACTTTTGCTTATTACCGCATCCGCGGAGCTATTTATGACGGGCTACGCAATATGGGCTGGCTGGGGCGCGGCGAATATGCCCGTTACAAATATGAAGCCGGGGCCAGTGAATACCTGGCGGCCGTGGAGCAGGATTTAGCCCCGGAGCTGGCCGGCATGAGCCCGGAAACCGCTGCCAACCGCTTAAATACCATTGTAAACAACCTGGCCACTATTTTTATCACCTCCATGGACGGGCTGGAAAACCTGCAAATAGCCGACAACAGCGAAAAAGCGCAGGATGAACAGCTTATAAGCGGTGAAACAACCACCTTGCTGAAAAAGGCTATCACCGCCCTTAACGAACAAGAGCGCCAAGTTATCGAGATGTATTATTATCAAGACAAGTCTTTGCAGGAAATCGGCGAAAGCCTGGGACTTTCCAAATCCTGGACCAGCCGCCTGCATGCGCGGATTATTGAAAAACTCTATAGAATTCTCGAACGCACTATGTTATAAATATTTTAGCCAATATGGCGGCTTTCTGGTATGTAGTCAGTGAATGTTTCCCAGATGCCAGAATTGGCTAGGGTTACTTAAATAATTTGGAGGTGCATTATGAGCGCAACCGCAGGAATGGGACATGCTTCAGCTGAGTTACTTCAAGAGATGCAGCGCGCCCAGCAATCCATGCAGCAAATGGAACAATCAACCCAAGCCCAAAATGTCGGCGGCGGAGCCAAGTTTGAAGCGGCCATGGCCAATCAAGCCAACGGTGTACAACAAACACAGCAAATCAGCCAAATGGAGCATGTGAATAAAGCTCCCGAAGCCTCCAATATTTTGATGCAAGCCAAAGTCGGCATGGCCGATCCCACTCTTGGTGTACAGCGGGTCAACGGCACACAAAAATCCGGTATGCAAAACATGGTCAAAAATTTGGTAGACGGCCAAAACAAGATGGAAAAAATCATGAATTTGGCTATGTCCGGCCGTCAATTCTCTCCCCAGGAAATGATTGTCATGCAAGCCGGCGTTATGCGCTATTCTCAAGAGATGGATCTCACCGGTAAGGTTATTGATAAAGCCACCTCCGGTATTAAGCAGACCATGAACACTCAAGTTTGATTTTTTCTCCTTAAAAGTGTCTAAACAAAATAATTCCACATATTTTTGTGCAAAAAACATGACAAGCGGCCCTTCTTTTAATATGCTGGCCCAGGTTTTTATTTGAGGAACCAACCATGTGGCTAGTACGCAATAAAGAGCTATTAAAACGCTTTCGCAATGGTGATCAAGAGGCTATGGCCAAGGTTTACCGCTATTATGAGCCGGGAGTAACGGCCTTTTTACGCAAAGGCTTTAGCTTCCGCAGCGGTTCTTCTTATTTCTTCTTCAAGGGCTCCCGCAATCAAAGTGAGCTCGAAAGCTTTGTGCAGGAAGTTTTCCGCCGCTCTTTTGAGGAAAAAGCCCGCGAATCTTACAATGGCACCACCTCTTTTTCTAATTGGATTTTAGCCATTGCCCGCAATATGGTTATTAACCAATTTCGCAATAAAGAGATTGCTTTCAGCCAGTTTTTTCAGCCTGATGCCGAAGATAATAACCGCACTCCGCTGGATGAAGAGTTGCCGGAAGAATACTCCGGCGTGCTATATGGCCAGCCCAGCAATAAGCAAGATCGCCACCTGGAGCAGGAAGAGCTCCATGAGCTTTTAGACACTTTTTTAAGCGATTTAAGCGAGGACGATCGCAATCTCATTATGCTGCGCTTTTCCGATGGCCTCGGCCAGGAAGAAACGGCCGCTGCTCTAGGCTCCACCCGCATGAAGGTGCGCACAGCCGAAAGCCGCCTGAAAAGCCGCTTAAAAGCTTATTTACGCCACACTGGCTATTTGAGTGAAAGCGAGCTTAAAAGCAAATAGCTTCTCTCCTCACACCCGCCTATTTACCCCTTTTTCAAGCTCGGCTCTGGTGAGTTTCATCATAATTGAGCGCCCATGTGGGCAAAAAGGCGCGGCTTTCATGTGGTCCAGCTTTTGCAAAATAGCCACCGCTTCGGCCTCGGAGAGCAAATCGCCGGCGCGCACCGCCGAATGGCAAGCCATGGTGGCTAGAATATGGTCTTTAATATCCTGAATGGGCCTACTGGTTGAATCTTCCCCGGCTGATATAGCTATGGCTTGCAAAAGTTCATAAATGCGCTTTTTGTCCAGCTTCATGCCCGGTGGCAGAGAGTTTACCACCAGTTGCTGTGCCCCAAAGGGCTCAACTTCAATGCCGAGGTCTGCCAGCAATGAAAAATAAGGCGCCAGGCGGTGATAATCATTGGCCGGTAAATCCATTATTTCCGGAAAGAGTAGAGGCTGTGTCAATTTGTCCGGCGGGCGCGCCGCCAATTCCTGGCGTCTGATGCGCTCATGCGCGGCATGCTGATCGATAATAACTAAGTTGCCCTCTTTATCTTCGCAAAGGAGATAAGTGCGGGCTAATTGGCCCTTATATTCCAGAGTAGCAAAATAGCCGCTATTTTCTTCCGGTAATAATTCGTTATAATTTTCCGCTACTTGCCTATCAAGAGCCGCACTATACGGCTCACTTATAAGCGGGCGTACTTTGGCCGGCACGCGCTCAAAGTCATAAATAGTCTTTTTCCCGGCAGGGGCCGCCGATGCAGCAGGAGTATAAGGCAAAAAAGCAGTGCTACTCCCCTCCTCTTCCAGGCGCTGCGGCTTATATTCGGCCACAGAAGCCGCTTCGTGCTTTAACCAGGGTGAGAGAGCCAGCGCTTTGGCCAAAGTGCGGCCAATGAGAGCGTATATATCCTGCGGGGCCGAAAAGCGCACTTCCAGCTTTTGCGGATGCACATTGACATCCACCAGCCCATCATCCGTTTCCAGGTAAATAAGAGCCACCGGCTGGCGGTCGTGGGGCAAAAGAGTGCGATAGCCCTCACGCACTGCCCCTTGCAAGAGGCGGTCGCGCACCATGCGGCCATTGACATAGACATAAAGTGCTTTGTTATCGCGCCGGGCATCCTGCGGCGGCGCAAAATAGCCCGATACAGTAAGGCCCTTGTAACTGGCCGGAGGCAGGCGGTAGAGGCCGTTTTTAGCCATGCCTTCAAGGGCCTCTTTTACCCGCTTATATTCATCTTTGTTGTCGTGAATCATTAGGAGGCGGCGCTCATCCTCAGTTACTTTAAAAGTACCGTGGCGCGCTCCCATAGCCAGGCGCAAAACAGTTTCCACAATATGGCTGCGCTCGGTAGCCGCCTGGCGCAAAAATTTTTGCCGCGCCGGTGTATTGTAAAAAAGATTTTCCACCCGCACCAAAGTGCCAACCGGCGCACCGATAGGAGCTATTTTAATAGCCCCCTCCTCATCGAAAGTGAGTATATGGCCCATTTCGGCATCCGGCGGGCGGGAAATAATGGTGAGATGAGCAACAGAAGCAATAGAAGCCATGGCCTCACCGCGAAAGCCCATGGTGCGGATAGAATCCAAATCACTGATAGCCTTTATTTTGCTGGTGGCATGGCGCATAACGGCCATTTTGAGCTCTTCGGCACTCATACCGGAGCCGTTGTCGCTCACTTCTATCAGCTGGCGCCCGCCTTCAACAAGGCGCACCTCGATAATAGAAGCGCCGCTATCCAGCGAATTTTCCACTAGTTCTTTTACTACCGAGGCCGGCCGCTCAACCACCTCACCGGCGGCTATTTGGTTAATAGTCTCTTCGCTTAGAAGCCTTATTTTGCAGGTCATTATTCTGCCCGAATATCAGTAGGGTACATCGAGTAGCGGATTACGCTTTTTTTGCTGCGATTGCTCAATTTGCTCAATAGTGGGGCGCGGAGTAAAAGTGGAATAAAAAGTTTCCAGCATACCGGAATATTGCTGCACCACACCGGTAAAGCACTCAAAATGCAAAATAAAGGCTTCATTTTCGAGTGCCAGGATGACTTCTTCGGCCACAATGGGATATTCACGATTGCCTTGATAATTGTAAGTGCCGGTAATCACTACAGCTTGGCGCCCGGCCACCACCGCTTTTCGTGTGGAGCTCTCTTGCCAGAGGGGCAATAATTGCAAGCGCTGTTCTTTAGCATTTAGAGCTATTTGCACCGCCGAAGCCCCGGTCGGTATGGGCATCCGGCGCACAGCCATAAAAATTCGTAAATTGGTATTTTGCGGCACAAAAGTGATAGTGGATTGATCATCGCCAACCATCACTCCCCAATTGGTGGGAATTTCCACTTGGAACATCTGCCCGGGAGCTAGATATTTTTGCTGCCCTTTGTTGGCCACTTTACTCTTACCGCCGCCGGGCATAAGCAAATCCATATACTGGGCGCCGGCCACACTGCAGGTAGTCAAAAGAACCAAGCTTATGACCAAAGCCAACTTGTTACTCACGAAGCGCATCAAATACCTCGCTCTCCAACTGACCTTCGCTGGCAAATTCCAAGTTAGTATTAAGCTCCAAAGCCGTAGAAGCCGAGAAACTGCCCTCAGCATCCGACTTGGCATTGAGTGCCAAGCGAAAATGGCCATCAGCACTCAGGTCAGTCATCTTCATTTTTACCATATCGGCCCCAACTTTGGCAATATCGGAGGAATTAAAGTCAATAGTACCGTCGATAAGGA
>JAEEML010000108.1 GCA_016283195.1 Deltaproteobacteria bacterium
AAATCGCGGCCATATTTATTTTTTGATTCGGTGAGATCCCAGCCGCAGTCTTCATAAGACTTTTCAATGGCCTCTTTTAAGACGGCGGGCATGGCGGCATACATGGGCCAGGCGGCGTTGAAAATCTCAATGAGGCGGTCCAGGTGTTCCAAAATGTGAATATTATTCGCCGCTTCGCCCTCTCCGTGCGGGAAGGAAAATGGATTTAGGCGCAGGAGCGTGCTGATAGTCTTATTGGTGCCAAAAACCTTCGCTCCGTTTGTGCCAAAGAAGTGCTTATATTCGCCCTTGGCCGGTTCGATGACCAGAAATTTGACGCCCAAATCGCGGGCATTATTCAGTATTTTATAGACAGTATTTGATTTGCCGCTGCCGGTAGAGCCGGTAATGAAGGTGTGCGAGCAGAGGCTTTTTGTTTCCAAAGCAACCGGCAGTGCCTCCTCTTGGTTCATGTGCCAGATGTTGCCCAGATGTATAGAGTAATATTTATTAGTCGGGCCGGCGGTGTTGTAATTGGAGACGGTGCGGCCAAATTCAGCACATTCCAAAACTGGTAGCCCGGGCAGGGAGTGTAGCGGCAGACCGGCATGAATAGCCAGCTCCGAACTGCTGATGAGCGTGCCTGGGGTGACACTTGGCAGGTTGCCAATTTTTATTACCGGGTGCTCCATATAACGCAATGCCTGCATAATTTGCGCTGACTGTTCTTCATCCCAGGCAATTACCGCCCCATTTTCCAGCGATGAATTTTTGCCGCGCACAATAGAATAATAGCTGTTGGCAGCCAGTTGGGCAGTACTTGGGTTTTCTGAAATGCAATAAGCGGCGCAGTTCCACATACCGAGATCGGCCGAAGTTTCATAGCGCTCCAACATTTTGTCGATGCGTTTTAACATTTCTTTAATGGTTTTGTTTTCAAATTTTACCTGCACACTTTCGCTGGTGCCGCTGGAAGTGCCCTCAGAGTAGCCGGTAGATTTTGAAGTGCCACTGGTGGAGCCCTCAGAGTAGCTAGTAGATTTTGAAGAGCTGTTGGTAGTTGATTTAGATGATGTGTCGGAGGTGTTTGTTCCTTTTGTTTCGGATTTGTTTTTACTAACATTTACTGACAAGCCCGCACCTAATGCGCTACCAAGTCCTCCTAAAATTATTCCTCCAGCTGGGCCAGCCGTAACAGTACCAATTGCAGCACCCAATCCGGCAAGTATAGTACCAGGATTAAAGTTTACTCCTTTATTACTGCCTGTGGTTTTACTAGATGATTCACCTTCCGTGTGACTTATGGTGTTACTAGTGCTTTTTGATTCTCCCACTGTGTGGCTAATTGTATTAGTGACGCTCTCACTGATAGTGTCGGTGAGTGAATCAGTTATGGTTTTGCTCTCATTAGTTCCGACTGTTTGCTGGGATTCACTGAATGGCATTAGCGCCGAAGCCAGAGTCTCTAAATTACTGCGCGCCCCTTTTATTTCCATTGGACTCTTTGAGTCGGCAATGATTAGCAGGGTATATTCCTGGCCTTGCATGGTATCGGCAAATTTTTCCAAGCCCTGAATAAAAGCGTGTTCTTTGTCCTCTTTTTCGCTGCGCAGACCGGCTACTGTGGTTACCGAAGTAACATAAGCCGAGTCGGGGAGGGCGCTTTCAATGAGCTCTTGTGCGGCCTCTTTTTTAAGTGGATGTTTATCAAGCTTGGAACCTGGAAAGTGTCCTAAAATATTACGTTTTAGAACATCGCTGTATTCACCGATATCAGCATGTTTTATGCCGAGAGTAATGGAAACAGCGTTTTTGCTGCCCCGCAGCAACATGATAAAACTGCTTCCGGCACTGCTTAAGGCATTGAAAACCGAGGCCAATTTATCGCGGCTGTTCTCATTTTTGTTTAAGACAAGTTGCGTTAAGTTAAAAAAGCGAACCTGTTCGTTTAGAGTGTTGATATCTAGTTCTTTTTCTGCTGGAGAAACAATAATCTCTCCTTGATTTAAAACATCCAGATAGACTTTTTCCAGGAGAATATCGGCCATAGCCAAATTGCTATCTAGGTCTTTTTCTGTGTTTAAAGCTGGGGCGCTTGCACTCATTATTCTCTCCCTCTTAGTTTGTGATATTGCTTGGTTAAAATGTCATCAAGTTCTTGGCCGCCGAGTGATTGTAAAAATCTATGTCCATGGTTCTTTAAGTCACGTTTTATTTTATTTAGGCCTATTTCTTCTTCGTGATATTTTTCACCACCGCTACTACTGTGGCGCCCACTGCCGCACCCGCTATTGCCCAACCGATTACCGGTATCAAAGTTATTGGTGCGCGAGCTATTGTCAGTGCTATTCCCGCACCTATTACTGTTCCCGCTCCTGCTCCCAGCCCGGCTTCTACCGGAATGGCTTGGCACTTTTTTGGTGTTACGCGGCTTTGAGTTGCTTTTGGGGGTGTTTCCGGAGCCGGAGGAGTTTTTTTTTCAGCCGCTTGCTCTTGATCTTTCTTGTCTTGGGCAATAATGGTTCTACCCATTTTTTTAAGATCTTCTAGTTTCTTTTTAGAAAAATTGATCCGCAAATTCCCGGCTAGAGCGTCTAAATTTTCTTCGGTTGGTATGGTGCTATATTCTGCTCCATCATCCTCTTGGAATAATTCGTCTTCCGTTATTCCATTTTTTAGAACATATTCAAAGTCACCTTCAAAAAAACTATTAAATTCTTCATCAGTTGCTCCGAGTACGCTACATAATAATCCACGAATATAATCAATGTTTTTTGCTGAAACTGCCTCTTCTACTGCTTTACGAACCATGTTGTTCTCCTTCTTATTTGACGAGTAGTAACTCATTTAATTTAGATTTAAAGCTGTTAATCCAATCCAGATCCTGGTTGTTTTTGGCAATTCTTTTTTCGAGCTCCTTTTCATTAACTATTAAAGCTTGTTTTTCTTGCAATTTTTCTTTTAAAGCGCCTTCGATTTTATCGAATTGTTGCCTAAATGATTCTTTTAATTCTTTTTCTTGCTTTGCAGACCAATCACGAGCAAGTGCACTTGCCTCACCCATTATTTTATCAGCCCTGGGGTATAGTGATTCATTTTTTAATCTAGCCAAATCTATAAATTCTTGATCCTCATAATCTGTAACTGTTCTATAGACATCAACATCATCATAACCGGCATGATTAAAAGAAAATACTCTTTTGAAACCACCCCAAAATCCCTTTTGTTTTACTTTGCGTGTTCCGGCGTATTCTTGGTGTGAGCCAACAACTACCGATTTAGTATATGTAAAGTCGTCACAAACATCTTGAACGGATAAAGTGCTGGTATCACCAAAAATAGCGGCTACCGGTTGCTGGTACTCAAAATCACCAACAAGTTCTTGTAAATAATTGTTGTATTCTTCTACATAATCTTCTGCTTGTTTTACGATTGAGTCCTGTAATGCTATTTCCAATTGGCTTGTCATATCAAGAATTAAACTGTTAAATTCATTTTCAAATTTTTTAATTATATTATTGCCTTGATTAATATGAACAGAGTCAGATGGGATGTTCTTGAATAGTTTATTTCGCTTATTGTTGAATTTTTCTTGTAAAGATTTTAGCTGTTTATCTATTTCCGATTTTGAGCTTAATCTTTCAATTTTTTCTTTTAAAGTATTAGCCATATCCCCTTTATTTAAGGCCTCCGTAATGTTCTCTAACTGTTCGGCCATTTTTTTAGCGGCTTTTTTATTGTTTTTTAATTCACTAATGGTGCTGGCCTCAATATTTAGAGCCTCTAATTTCTGTTGAAATGTTTCCACTCCGTCACTTATTTTTCGCGGCAAGGCATATTTGGCCAGATATTCCTCCATGGCGATTTCTATAGCCGGTACGCCGGAATAGATAAGTGCCAGTTGGTCGCGATTGCCCTCTTTTTTTGCTTGTTCAAGGCGAGCATCTAATTCTTGTTTGCTACCAGCAGTCAGGAAACTGGCAAATTTATTAAAGTGCATTGACTCTTCTTCGATAAAATAGTCGATGTCGGAATTAAGATTACGTTTCTCCTTGGCTGTTAATGTTGGATCATCATTCAGACGTTGGCGAATGCGCTTGGCTAGATAGGCAGACGCCGGAAAAATGCGGGGATTTTCAATACCTTTGCTCTCTAGGTACTCTCTGTTCTTAGCTATAAGTTTGCTGACTGTTTCGCCTTTACCTTCGTCCAGTTCGTCGGCCTTGTTCAAAACAAAGATAAAGCGATCTTTGCTCTGTCGGTCGCCTTTTTGAGTAATTTCAGCAACTTTATCCAGTAGTGTACTGTCATCATCGGTGGCGTTTTGTGTGGCGTTTAATACGTAAACGATGAGCGGTTTCTGAGTTGAATCATTGAGCAGGCCCATTGTGTGCGCTTTGTGCTCATCAGTGCGGGAATTGTTTGGTCCTGGAGTGTCGGTTAGAGCCAGGCGAATTTGCGAGGAATCAATGCCGGGAATATCGCCAAAAATCTCAATTCTGGAAGTCGGTGCTTTGTCAATATTATTCAGATCTTCCATATTGTCGGGTGTTAGCGGGTCACATGTAACCAGCTCATTGCCATCGGCATCATAAGATATAGCCTTAAAAGAGTCCATGTCATCGCAATCATGAATTCTGGCAATAGTGGCAGTAGTGGCCTCGTTGCGGGCTGGTAAAAGCTCACGGCCCAGCATGGCATTAATTAGGGTTGATTTACCGCTACTCATGGTAGCAACAACAGCCATTTCAAATTCTGCTTCTGTGGCATTTGTAAAGTCTGCCAGAAGTTTC
>JAEEML010000109.1 GCA_016283195.1 Deltaproteobacteria bacterium
AAAAAGCAGCTGAGTAAAGCTTACGATAAGCCTCTCGATGAAATTTTTGCCGAATTTGAGATGACGCCCATCGCCTCGGCCTCCATCTCCCAGGTGCATAAGGCCCGCTTAAAAAACGGCGATTTGGTGGCGGTAAAAATTCAGCGGCCGGAGCTTTTAAACGAGGTGCGGGCCGATATTGATATTCTCTACTATTTGGCTCGCCTTTTGGAAGCCATTGTGGAAGCCAGCGGCTTTACCGCGCCGCGCAGCCTGGTAAAGGAATTTGAAGATTCTCTCTTAAAAGAGCTGGATTTTCGCCGCGAAGTAGCCACGATAAAGCGCTTTTACGAAAATGCCATCGGCCGCGAAGGCGTTGTAATTCCGCAAGTTTACGATGATCTCTGCCGCGATGATGTCATTGTGATGGAATTTATTGAGGGCTATTCGCTACGCGAAGTCGATCCGCAAAAAGATCCGGAACTGGCCCATAAACTGGCGGCTATTGCCGTGGATACCACTCTGGCTCAGGTTTTTGCCGACGGCCTCTATCATGCCGACCCGCATCCCGGTAACCTTTTGGTGATGAAAGACGGGCGCATCGGCCTCCTCGATTTTGGCGCTGTCGGTGAGCTCACTCCGCCCATGCGCGATACCTGTCTCGCCTTTTTAATGAGCATTGTTTTGCAAGATGCCGAGGCCATGACGCGCCTCATTTACCGCATTACTACTTCCAATAAGCGCCTAGAAGTCCGCACTTTGCAAAATGAGTGCGCCGTTATTTTGCATCGCCATTTGATCCACGGCGGCAAATTGGGCGAAATTTCCGTCACCCATGTTTTGCAGGATGTCTCCGATCTCATCACCGCCCATCAGCTCAAAGTGCCGCCGGAATACGCCCTCGTAATAAAGGCCGGCCTAACTATCGAAGGGGTGATGATGGCGCTTGACCCCAAGATGGATATTATCGAGCGCGCCCGCCCCTATTTGCAACAAGTGATGACCGAGCGTTTTTCGCCCAAAGATTTGAGCACCGCTCTCGCCAAAAACTTTTTTGACAGCACCGGCATTGTACAAGACGCCTATACCAGCCTGGCTCAGGTGCTCATGGATGTCGAACATGGGCAACTGCATATAAATATCAGCAATCCGGAAGTAACAAAACTGCGCCGCAGCGTTGATACTCTGGGTTTGCTCATCTCTATTTGCCTCATTTCGGCTGCTTTCATCGTCGGCGCCTTTATTAATTTGCAGCAATACGATTTATCAGTTTACGGCATACCGGTTATTTCCATCATCGCTGTTTTAGTAGCAGCCGTCCTCTGCGGCGGCTCCATCATGTTTCTTTTGCTGCGCGACAGAGTGAAAAAGCCATCTCTCGCCGCCATAATCAAGCGCTTTCAAAAAGGCTCTAAAAAACGGGAACTTAAAAAGTGACAGAACCTGTTTTGGAGCTAAAGAACCTCTGTCTCACTTTTGGCGCTAAAGATATTTTAAAAAATATTTCCCTAAAAATAGCGCGCGGTGAGCTGGTGGGGCTAGTGGGCGGTGCCGGCAGCGGCAAGAGTTCACTGCTCAAAATCATTGCCGGTCTCTACAAGCTGACCGGCGGCACACTTACTTATAATTTGCCGCCTAGGCAGCAAGAAATCGGCATGTCGTTTCAAAATAATGCCCTCTTTGATTTTTTAAATGTGGCCGAAAATGTGGCTTTTCCCTTAAGGCAAAAGCGCTGCTTTAGCGAAGAGGAAATAGCCGAGCGCACCCAAAAAATTTTGGCCGCTGTGGACCTCGCCGCTTTTGGTAATTATGCCCCCAAAGATCTCTCCGGCGGTATGCAGCGGCGCGTGGGTATTGCCCGGGCGATGGTGCTAAATCCGCTAATAACCCTCTTTGACGACCCTTCGGCCGGCCTGGACCCGGTAACAAGTATGCGCATTTTTAAATTAATTGCCGATTATGCCGCTAAAAACCTGGCGGCGGCCATTGTTGTTTCCAGCGATGTGGTGACCCTTTGCACCATCGTTAAGAGAGTAATTTGGCTGGAGAATGGGCAAATTGTCTTTGACGGCCCGCCGGAAAAAATAGATGTCAATCAGATTTGATATTCTGGCTACTGCGCTCACAAAGCGCTTTTTATGCGTGCGGCTATTTCGGCCAGTTCGTCACCGGCCGGTTGCGGTTTCCAGGGGGTTAAGAGGCCATCACCGCTCTTGCGCGGAATAATATGTACATGCACATGGGGCACCACTTGGCCGGCAGCACTGCCGTTATTTTGCAAAATATTTATGCCTTCCGGATTTAAAGCCTTTTTTATAGCCGCCGCCACTTTGCTGACAGCCCGAAAAAGGTTGCCCAGTTCATCGGCACTCATTTCACTGATTGTTTGCGCGTGTTTTTTGGGAATTACCAGGGTATGACCGGGGCTCGCCGGGTTAACATCCATAAAAGCAATAGCCGTTTCATCCTCGTAAACAGTAGCACTTTTAATATCTTTGGCGGCTATTTTACAAAAAATACAATCACTCATGTTTTTTCCTTTCTTTAATAAATTTGCGCCATTTTTTTGACCATGCCCAAAGCTCCGCTATATTGGCGGAGAATAGTGGTGTAGCCTTTTCTACACTACGAGGGAGTTATCATGGCTGTCAAGCCGGTATTAGGATTGGATATTGGCTCAAATTCGGTAAAACTATGCCAATTAAAGCCCACAAAACAGGGCTGGCAACTACTTTCTCTGGGAGTAGCCCCCCTGCCACACGAAGCTATTGTCGATGGAGCGCTCATGAATTCCGGCGCGGTGGTGGATGCCATTATGGAACTGGTGGCCACCAACAAAGTGCGCGAAAAGAATGCCGCCGTCTCCATCTCCGGGCACTCGGTGATTATCAAAAAAATTCCCATGAGCCAGATGAGCATGGAAGAGTTGGAAGAATCCATTCGCTGGGAAGCCGAGCAATTTATCCCCTTCGATATTGAAGATGTGAATATCGATGTGCAAATTGTCCGCGAAGAAACGGAGATGGCTAACCAAATGGAAGTGGTTTTGGTCGCCGCCAAAAAGGATATGATCAACGATTATACCTCCGTGGTGGTGGAAGCCGGTTTAAACCCGCTCATTTGCGATGTTGACGTTTTTGCCGTGCAAAATATGTTTGAGCACAATTACCCGAATTACGGCGACAACACCATCGCCATCGTCAATATCGGGGCCAGTAACGCCAATATCAATGTAGTGGCCGGCGGCATTCCTACCTTCACTCGCGATATCAGCTTCGGCGGCAATCAGTTTACCGAAGAACTGCAAAAAGAGCTGGGTATCAGCTACGACGAAGCCGAAACAGTAAAACACGGCGGCCCGGATGCCGATGCCATTGCCAACAAAAACAACGCCGAACGTATTTTGGAAGGAGTGAGCGAAACTTTCAGCATGGAGCTCCAGCGCTCACTGGAATTTTTCAGTGCCACCAGCACCGAGCGCCCGCTTTCCAAAATATTTCTCTCCGGCGGCAGCAGCCACCTAAAAAGCTTGCAAACAGTGATGAGCCATAAATTGGGACTCCCTATTGAGGTCATAGATCCTTTTAAAAATATCAATCTGGACCACCAGGGCGTCGATCGCGAATTTATCAAAAATGTTGGTCATGTGGCCGGAGTTGCCGTGGGCTTGGCGATGCGCGCCCCCGGCGACCGTTATCTATAAAGGCGGGGTATAGCTATGCGGATGCGCATTAATTTACTGCCCACTAAATTCAGCAAAAAGCGGGCCCAGAATGTCCAAGAACTCATTATTATGGTCGTTATCTTGGTGGTAACACTTGCTGGGCTTTTTGTTTGGTATAAAGCTCTCGACAACAAGCTGACAACCGCTAAACGCAATGTAAGAGAGGTTCAAGCTCAGGTTGATAAGCTGAAACAAGATATTGCCAAAGTCGATGAATTTAAGGCCAGCACCAAAGTTTTGGAAGACAAATTAAAAGTAATCGATGAGCTTAAAGCCAAAAAAACCGGGCCCGTTTTGGTGCTCGATGAACTGGCTACAGCCATTACCTTAACCGGCGATGTCTGGGTGCGCCGCCTAGTAGAAAAAGAAGGGGTAATGGAACTGCAAATGAGCTCCTTGCGCCAGGATAAAATATCCGACTTTATGCTGGCTCTCGAAAGCAAAGCGAAATTATTCCAAAATGTACGCCTCATCCTCACCGAGGCGCAAAAAGATAAAGACAAAGATGACACATATTACAACTTTACCGTTTCATGCGAGGTTCTCTACGGCGGCCAGCAGAAGCAAGAGCAGGAGTAGGAGTCTAAAGTGCAGGAACAACTAGACAAAGTACTGGAGTTTTTGGAGAAGCTGACACCACAGCAAAAATGGGGCGGTCTGGCGGCTATTGTTGTCGTCCTCTGCGGCGCTTTTTACTATTTCGTGGCGATGGATCTCTCGAGCAAAATCACCAAGGCGGAAAAAGATTACAACAGGATCAATGCCGAGCGCATCGAAAAAGAGAGCTATGCCAAGAATCTGGCTCTTTATGAAGCCAAGTTTAACGAACTGCAGGGCAAATTGAAAAGAGCGCAAAATTTGTTGCCCGACAGCGACGAAGTGCCGGGGCTGCTCAGCAGTCTTTCCAGTCTTGGCGAAACAGTCGGCCTCACCATCGAGCGCTTTGTGCCCAAAGAAGAAGAGCTTTTCTCCTTTTATGCGGCTATTCCCTTTAACCTGACGGTGCACGGCAATTACCATGATATAGCCATGTATATAGATGCCATCAGCCGTTTGGACCGTATTGTCAATGTGAGCAATATTGAAATGAGCTCACCTAAAGTGGTCAACAAAAAAATTGTTTTGGATAGCCAGTTTATCATCACCACTTACCGTTTTCTTAAAGAGGGCGAGAGCGCCGATGCAGATAACGGAAAAGGGAAAAAAGGCAAGGGAGGTAAAAAATGAAGAGATTAAACGGCCGTAAGGCTCTTCTCTTTTTGCTGTTACCGCTTTGTTTTCTCTCTTTGAGCGCCTGTTCCGGCGGCTCCAAAAAGAAAAGCAATACCACCACCGCTGCTCCGGCCGCACCAGTAATAGAAACTCCGGCCGAACACCAGGAGCCGGTAGCCAAAGGGCCGCGTTACAGCTACAACCCCATTGGCAAACGCGACCCCTTTAAATCCTATTTGGAACTTGAAGAGGAAAATCGCCAGGTGATGGATAAAGGCAACGAACGGCGAAAAAGCCCCTTGGAAAAATACACCTTCGATCAGCTTCGTCTTACGGCCATCATCAGCGGCACCAGCCGGCCGCTGGCCATGGTAGAAGACCCCACTAATCAAGGGTGGACGGTGCATGTGGGAACACGTATCGGCAACAACGGCGGAAAAGTATCGGCTATTACTCGTAACGGTATCATTATTACCGAGGAATATCGTGATGCTGCCGGCCGCAAAAGAAAGAACAAAGTTACTTTGTCAATGCCGGTGGAAGAACTTAGTTTAGGCCAATAATTTGACCTTTTACCAAAGTGGTAAGAGACTTCTCTTGCGGCGGTGCCGCACTAGAGGAAAAGCGATGAGAACAAGAAGTGTGAAGAATCTGTCGTTACTGGTACTCAC
>JAEEML010000110.1 GCA_016283195.1 Deltaproteobacteria bacterium
ACTTTCATGCTTTTCCAAAACAGCTGTTATTTCCTCTTTGGATTTAAAGCTGCTTTCCATCAAAGCGGTAATATAATCACTCCCGGCTGCGTAAACAAAAAAGTTATCTTTTAATGCCCAGCCGACTTTGGATTTCTCACCGGTGCTATACACGGTGGCTCCGCTTATTTCACTTTTTATTAAATCCTTTTCCAAGGCTTTGGAAAGCGGCGCGGAGAGCTCCTCGAGAAGAGGCGAAAAAGCATTGGTATCTTTTACGTGCGCACTCACGGCTATTTGCACTAATTCTAAAAATATCGCTTCTTTATTAACTTTACCGCCGCCTTTAAGAAGCACAGGCAAAATACGCAAAACATCGCCCAGATGCACCGAAGCTATATATGGAGCGTTAAATTGCTGCACCAATTTACCGGCATAAGGCAGCAGGGGATTGGCCTCGCTATCGCTTGCGGCATCGGCAATAAGCGCCGCCACTTTATCTTCCATAAGAGAAATATCTGCCGTAGCTAAGGCGTATAAGATTGTTTCAGCCGGCACATCCTGGGCGCCGTCGGCCAGTTTTCCGGCCGAGAGTACTCGCTGGGCCAAAGCGGCTGTCGCCTGGCCCATTTGCAATTGCCCGGAGAGGTCAAAACGGCCTTTTTCGGCAGTAAAATCAAGCAATGCTCCGGTCACAATATCATCAAGTTTTTTAGTAAAAGGCGCTTTATCATTGTTAAAGACATAAAAAGCGCCTTTGGGTGCCACCCGCTTTTTGAGCTCATTAAATTTAGGTAAATTACTGAGCTCCCGGCCGTTGCTGTTTTTGAGAAAAGCGGCGAATTTTTGTGCCCATTCACTTTTATTAAATATATAGGCATACTTACCTTCAAAGGTGTAATAAACAGTGTGCTTATTGCTAAGTTGCTCAAAAATACGGTCCTCAATAACCTGCTGCGAAACTGTTGGCTGCTCATCAATTTGGCCAAAAACATATTTAAATTGCTCAGCAAATTTCTTTTCATCAGCCACCGGCAAAATCGCAGCCAAACCGGCAGTTTCCCCCTTTTGCGGCACATTTTGATTATAGGCAAAAAAGGCCGCCCCGGCCGAGACATCGAGGCCCATTTTTTTATAATCTCCGGCTACTGTGGGGTCAAAACCGTAGCGCACCTTAATACTCGCTTTAATGTTTTCCAAATCGGCGGCGCTATCAGGTGAAACCAAGCCGTTTATAAAATCGTTCATTGCAGCTACAGCTTTTGAAAGCTCAGGAATTATCGCCACTTGCGAGCTATCGCCGGGTACAGCCGCTTCAATCGGCTTACGCCCACTACCGCAAGTACAACCGCCAGCGCATAAAATAGCCGAGAAAAGAAGACAAATTTTTAATTGCTTTCTCATTTTTATTAGTTATTCCTATAGTCAAACACTATGTTAATTAGTTATTCGTTTTTGGCTTAGCTGTTTTTCTTTAAAGATTCCGGCATAATATCAGCAAGTTGTCCGAGTGTTTTATTTTGGTCGGCCAAATAATCAAGCGTGCCACTGCCCTCTTTCACCGCCTTCATGGAGAGGGAGATCTTTTGCTTTTTGGTGTCAACGGAAAGAATAGCGGCATCCACTTCCTGGCCGATGGTCAAAAAGGAGCTTATATCTTCTACTCTTTCTTCAGCTAGCTCGCTCACATGGCAAAGGCCGACAAAACCTGGCTCGATTTCCAAGAAAGCGCCAAAAGATTCAATGCTTTTCACCTTGGCCGTTACTACGGAGCCGGGTTTGTTTTTAGCGGCAAAGACCTGCCAGGGATCTTCTGTAAGCTGCTTAAGCCCCAGCGAAAGACGCTCTTTTTCAAGATCAATAGCTAAAACCACCACTTCCAGCTCATCACCGGTTTTAAAGCGCTCACCAAGTACAATATTGCGCTCTGTCCAGGAAATGTCGCTGCGGTGCAAAAGGCCGGTGAGCCCATGCGGCACATCCACAAAAAGGCCAAATTCGGCGATATCTTTAATCACGCCTTTAACATGGCTATTCACAGGATATTCCTTAGCAAATAATTCCCACGGATTAGGATCCACATGTTTTAAACTGAGCGACAAACGATGAGCCTTTTCATCTACTTCCAAAATATAAACTTTAACTTCGTCGCCAACAGCAAGAGCATCACTTGGTTTACTAATGCGCTTATTCCAGCTAAAAGTAGAAATGTGTGCCAGCCCCTCAACGCCGGGGAAAAGCTCAATAAAAGCGCCATATTTGGTCAGAGAGCTCACCTTGCCTTTTAAAATCGCCCCCACCTTTAATTCTGCCTGCGCGGCTGCCCATGGGTCGGCGGAAAGCTGCTTTAAGCCTAAATTAACCTTTTGATTTTCTTCATCAATTTTTAGCACTTTTACCTTGAGCTTTTGGCCCACTGCCACTATATCGGCCACATTGGCCCGGCGGTCGTAACTCATGTCATTTATGTGCAAAAGGCCGCTGAAACCGCCAATATCCAAAAAAGCGCCATACTTTGTAATACTCTCCACAACGCCTTCCACCACATCGCCCTCTTTTAATTTACTCAGCAATGCTTTTTGTGAAAGGCCGCGCTCAGCCGCCAAAATTGGCCGCCTACTCACAACAATTTGGCCCTTCTTCTCATCCAATTTTGTAATAATAACGGCTACTTTTTTATCAACAACCGAGAGAGGATCACTTAATGGTTTTAAATCAACCTGGCTGTTTGGCAAAAAAGCTTTGGTGCCGATATCCACAGCATAGCCGCCTTTTATTTGCGCTACCACCACACCGGAGAGCTCTTTTTTTTCTGCAAAGGCCTCCTGCAAATCGCTCCAGAGTTTAAGGCGATCGGCCATGACTTTGGAGAGCAAAACTTTTTTATTTTCAGCATCAAGCTCCTCAATATAAAAGTTGAATGATTCTCCACTTTTAGGCGCATGAACAAACTGTTTCAATGAAACTTCTGCCGGAAATCCGGCGCCAAAATCCACCACCGCGAATTCATCTTTAAGCGCCGTAACTTTGCCTTTTACGGTGGCTCCGGCATTGAGGCCGGTAATAGGTTCGCTGGTGGCTGCTTCAACTTCTTCCTGAATTACCTGATTTGTGTTTTCCATAAAAATCCTCACAAAATAGAATAGAACCCAATCAATGTGGGCGCGCTATTATAGGGTCTTTAAAAACTGGTTTGCAAGAGTTAGTGTAATTTATAGAAAAAAAGTTCCCCGGTTTTTAATGGCGGCGCCAAAAATTTTTTTAATTTTTTCAAAACACCTATTGACATAGTAGGTAAATAGGATTTATAAGAGCGCTTGCTTGCCACGGTGGCAAGCCTAAAACGATTATGGAGAATTAAAATGGCTAATATTTTTAAAGCAGTTGATGAACTTATCGGGAAAACTCCTCTTCTGGAGGTTAGCAAAATTGAGAAAAAATTGGCTCTAAAGGCACGCGTTTTGGTAAAACTCGAGGCCTTTAACCCAGCCGGCTCGGTAAAAGACCGCATCGCCATGAACATGATAAACGAAGCCGAAAAGAGCGGCAAATTGGCTCCCGGCGGCACTATTATCGAGCCCACTTCCGGCAATACCGGCATCGGTCTCGCCATGGTAGCTGCCGCACGCGGCTATCGCCTCATTATCGTTATGCCGGAAACCATGTCCATTGAGCGCCGCCAACTGGTAAAGGCTTACGGCGCCGAAGTAGTGCTTTCCGAAGGCGCCAAAGGCATGAAGGGCGCTATTGCCAAAGCCGAAGAACTTTCCAAAGAAATCCCCGGCAGCTTCATCGCCGGCCAATTTGTCAACCCGGCCAACCCGGCTATTCACCGGGCGACAACCGGCCCGGAAATCTTTGCCGATACCGACGGGGCGGTGGATATTTTTGTGGCCGGCGTAGGCACCGGCGGCACCATCACCGGCGTGGGCGAATATTTAAAGAGCCAAAAGCCCTCTATCAAAGTGGTGGCCGTTGAGCCCAAGAGCTCGGCTGTGCTCTCCACCGGCGTGGCCGGCGCGCACAAAATCCAGGGCATCGGCGCCGGCTTTGTCCCGGATGTTTTAAACACCAAGATTTATGATGAAATTATCCCTGTGGCCAACGAAGACGCCTTTGCCACCGGCAAACTTTTGGGCAAAACCGAGGGCTTTTTGGCCGGTATCTCCTCCGGCGCCGCCCTCTGGGCTGCTATTGAGCTAGCTAAGCGCCCGGAAAATGAAGGCAAAACCATTGTGGCTCTTTTGCCCGATAGCGGCGACCGCTACTTCTCCACTCCCCTCTTTGAGGGCTAAAACAACTGCGCTTTCGGGCAACAAAAATAATTACCACCCTTTAAATCAACTTTTAAGTCGGCATACCATTTGACAAATTCCTCCCTTTGGCTATATACTACGCGCTATGCACTCAAGATGATTGCATTTTTATTAAGCTTAAAAAGGAGTCTTGGTTTTGGAAGAGCAAGAGCCGAAAGTTGAGAATAACTTACCGCAATTATTTAGTTTTCAATATCAATTTGTGGCCAGTGCCGCTGAAGGCGGCTTTATTGCCGAAGATCGCTATAGCCAAGGCCGCAAAGTCCATATCTGGCCTATAGAGTTCACCGCCAAGCCGGATCTCCTGGCCATGATTGATTTTCAAAGCGCCATATATGATTTTAGAGCTCAACAGCGTAAAGACGAGCCGGCACTTTTAGAAGTAAAAGAAGATAGCTTCAAAAGCCCGCCAATAATATATATTATTGAAGAATTTAAGGAAGATAGCCACCGCTTAGCCGAAAAACCTTTTTATAAGCTATTAACTAAACATTTGGGCCGCTGGCTAAGAGAAGCTGAGGAATCGGAGCAGAAAATAGCGTCTTTTGAGGTAGTTAACTCCGATTCGCCTGCTCCTATGGAGCCCCGCCAAGAAGCACCGGAGCCGATGGAAGCAGAGCCGCTAAAAGCCGCAGTGCCACAGCAACTGCCGGAGCCGCCGCTCTCCGCTCAGCCACCGGAGCCGGCCCAGAATTTTTCAGTGCCGCCAACAGAGCTTTCTTATGATGAGGAGCTGGAATTACCACCTTATTCTGAAAATAGCGCTGACGATGACCCTTTAATCGACAGCTTTAAACCGCCGCTGATAGTACGCCTGGTAGAAACCGTGCATGATATGGATGAACAGGGAAAAACGGCACTACCTCTCCTCATTTTCCCAGGAATCATTGTATTAATCTTTTTTGTAATGCTCTATGCCCATATATACGGCTAGTTATGGTTTACGCAAAAAAGCATAATATTCATGTCTTAGCGGGCGATAGCCGTTTTCTTTCATCGCTGCGTAGCGGTAGTTATAGGCCGCTTTTTTGTGGCTGCCGGTGGCAATATAGCGCATAGATTCCTGCATATAGCTATCTATCTTATGCAAACTGTCTGTCGTATTTATCACCGGAAAATACCAGCGGCACCAGGTGAGCTCATTTTTTGTGGGGTTATCATAAAATTTGCGCTTAAAGTAGCGGATAAAAACGCGCACCGCCTGGTCACCCGTCGCCCCCTTTTTGCGCCGCCAGCGATAGATAGCGCGGGCCTTGCGCCGCACTTTGGCTTTTATTTTCTGCAAAGCAACCGCCGAAATATCAATAGTGCCGTTATGATAAAAAAAGCCTAAAAATTCCCAGCCTTCACCGGGGGCGCTGTGTTTTATTTTGCGCGGATTCAGCGTTAAGCCGCGCTCAGCCAAAAAGCTTTTTATAAATTCAAAATGGCCGTTAAGCTCCTCCGCCGTCGGCGCAAAAAGAATAATATCATCAGCATAACGGGCATAAGGTATTTTAAGCGCCCAAAAGTGTTCGTCCAGAGCCGCAAGATACAAATCGGCCAAAAAAGGCGAAAGCGGGCTACCGGCGATTATGCCCTTCTGCATGGCTTCCGGCCCACTCTGGGTTATTGCGTAAGGGTCGCGCAAAATAGCGGCCATAAAGTCATAAAGGCGATCCTCACCTTTAAGCACCTCTTGCAACATAGGCAAAAGCAAAGCAACATCCACAGAATTAAAATAATCGTGAATATCCAGCTTTAGGGCATACATGGCTCTTATGCGCGGCCGCTTTACCAAATAGCGCAGGGCATCTTTGGCGCTCTTGCCGCTGATAAAAGAATAGAGATTTTTGGCAAAGAGGCTGTCGTAGCGGTGGAGCGCATGGCCGAAAAAGCGCAAGAGCTCATTTTCGGCCTGGGGAAAAGCAAAAACCGCCCGTTTGCGGTCGGTGCCCTTTTTGTTTAAAAGGATCCGCTCAGGGTGCGGGAAAGGCAGCCCGGCCGCTAAATTTTCCAAAATAGGCAGATACTGTTTTTCATCAATAAACTTGCGCAGATAGCGTTCTTCGCGCTTAGTAAGATGGCCGCTATCCAGCACCTTATTGTAATATTCTTCCCAAGCTGCCGGGCTCCATGCCTGCTCATATATATCTTTTGGCAATTCTCTTGCTCCAAATCACGCTTGCCCCAAAAAAACAAAAGCCCATGAAGTCATGGGCCTTTGCCAAAGCAGCGGAAATATTTAAAAGTTTTCCGAAATTCGGAAACCTGTACCGGGTGATACCAAATAGGCCACATGCACGGCCCGCCTTGTCGGCGCTTAGGTATTTAGCTGCACCCTCTGCATGTGCATAAGCCTCCGCCGCTTTTATCAAAGAAGAGCGTTTTTGATGCGGTCAGTTACAAAGCTCTCTTTATTTTCGTAAACATAATACATAGTTACATATTTTACATTATGTTTTCTACAAACAATCGGAGCCTTTTTAGAAGCCTTATCCTTGGCAATAGCAATAGCCAAAACCGGCTGCCCGTCTTTTACGAGGAGAAAATCAAGGGGTTTAAAAAACTTGCTCGCTTCCGCATCAATCTCAGTCATGGGCACATTTTCGCGGAGGGTGTATTCAGCAAAATTGCGGGCAATAATTTCTTTAAAATAGGCATGATTGCGATGAAAATCCTTAGTGTAATCAATGCCGTTTATCATAACGCGCCCGTTTTCTATGGTAGCTTTGGGGAGAGATGGAGCCGGTTTATTGGCGGGAGCGCCAGCAGAAGAAGAGCCACCTTTTTTGCCTTTTGTAGCCGTGTAAATCACAAAAATAACAATCGCCGCAATTATAATTACTTTTACCATTTTCTGCCTCGGCAGCCAGTTTAGAAAAGCCGCAACTGAGTATGATAAATGACACCGAAGTTATTGTCAATCAACCATTTTGCCCACCCAAAAGTCTATACTAAGTAAGTGGGGGGCTGGCAGTAGCTTTCCCCTACGCCCTCGGCGGTGCTACAATCCATAACGCAGCTCACATCTCCCGCACCTTGCTCAGGGTAAACTCCGCTTCTTCCTCATTTGAGCCATATTTTTTCTAGCGGCCTGTGCGCTCTCATCAAAACCGCAAATCGACTTTAGATACTCATCGCGCCAGGATTCCTTATATTCGATTAACTGGCTCTCTGGCATTGTGCACTCCTCTCTTTTCCGCTACTGGCGGGAAAAGCCCACAACTTGTATTATCCGGCGGCGGCGCTTTTGGCTAGCTAAAAAGCCGGATGGGGGGCAGGAATTATGGAGGGATAGAACTGGCAGACGGTAGGCTGGCATTACCAAGACAACTATTGGATTTTATTGGTATCTAACACTCCATGGTTTCGCCTTCATCTCTCTTTGCCCCTCACATTTCTCGCAACTTGCACTCTA
>JAEEML010000111.1 GCA_016283195.1 Deltaproteobacteria bacterium
AGAGGCAAAATTTCTGGGATTCATCATAACATCGCCGCTCCTCGCTTTACAGCGGACCCATTTGCCGTTTTCGCCGCATTTTTGCATACCGGCTCGGCAATAAGCTGAGCCCTTGTCATCATATTTGCGGGTGGCGCGTCTTTCGCGTTCGGCTATTTGCATTGTACCGCCATTATTGGCTATGTAATTTTCACGGTAAATAAGCTGGCTTTGATCTTGGCTTACTACGTTATTCCAGCAAAAGCGCTCTTCGCCGTTTTGACAATCGCAACCGTCGTCAACGGAACCATTACAATCATCGTCTATGCCGTTATTGCAAATCTCTTCTTCATTGCGCTCAACATAACCGCGGCACTCGTTTTCCCATTCTTGATTTTCATTGCATCTTTGGAAGCCTAAAATACATTTGCCAATGCCGGCTTGGGCTTCATGCTCTTTGGGATAGCATGGGCGGTAGGAACCGGTGGTGCATTTACAGCCTTCGTCAATGACATCATTACAGTTTTCATCAATGCTGGGTGAATTTTCTTTGGTACATATTTCTTTGACGAAAGGATTTATTGCATAGTTTTGCTCATTGCAGTCATTAAGCGCATAATCGGCAGATTCTTTAGCCATACCAACAGAAAAGCAGTCTTCATCGCCATCGGGATAATCGTCGATGCTGCGAATTGTGATGGTCACTTCGGTGGTGAGGCCGGGGATGAAATTGGCGATGGCTACGCCTTGCATGAGCACATCTTGTTTGCCCATATAGCCGCGGGCGCAAATAGCTACTTTGCCGGCCATTTCTTTACTGGGTGCTAGTTCAAGCAATATCGGGTCGTTTGACAAATCGCGGCCATAGACATCCAGAGTAGGGCGCATATTGTCGTTTGTTTTTTCAAAAAAAACAGCTTTTTTGAAACTTTCTGAACTATCGTCCATGCGGCGAACACCCAGGCGTAGCTGCATCATGTTATCCGGCGGCGGAGTCTCGGCTTTTATTTTTAAGGTGATGGTTGTTGGCGGTTCTTTGGATTTACAGGAAGTGAGAGAAAAGCTAAGAGCAAGTAAGAGAGCAAAAACAGCAGAATAATGTCTCATGCGAAAACTCCCGCCAACCGGCGGCACACAGCCAAGCCGGTGAGTAATACGGAACAAGAGGGGCAACAACTGCACCGACCGCCTATTATAAATGGATAAAAGTCGTTTGTCGAGATACTTTAGCACTCTTGAAAGCAGATGGCTAAATGAATTAAATAACCCGGTGGATGGTTGAACCAACCGAAAGGAGTTTATAGTGAGAAGAATCAAAAAAGCAGTTTTAGTCGGTACTCTCGGTTTATTCTTCTGCGGCGGCGCTTATGGCTGCGGCGGCAAGGTGGCATCGGCCCAGGGCGGCGAGGTGGCGGCCGGTCCCAGGGAGGCAGGTGGTAAGGCCTATTATGGCAAAGGAAAAGGCGGCAGGGGGCAAGCGCTAAAAGCGGTGGCGCTGGAAAAGGCCACTTTAGTGGAAAGTGTGCCGCTGGAAACTGAGGCGGTTTTAGATCATCAAAATATTGATAATGCCGCGGAATTATGGCCAAAATTAGTGAAAAGTGCAGAAAAGAGCATCGATTGGGCTATGTTTTATGCCTCCGAGAAAAAGGGAGCGGCATTGACCCCGGTGGTGGAAGGGCTGTTGGCAGCGGCCGCCAAAGGGGTAAAGGTGCGCATAGTGGCCGATGCCTCTTTTTATAAAACTTACCCGGAAACCCTGAATAGATTTGCCGCGGCCGGGGTGGAGGTGCACAAATGGGATGTAAAGAGTGCCACTAAAGGGGTGATGCATGCCAAGTATTTCATTGTTGATGGCAAAATAGCTTATATCGGTAGTCAGAATTTTGATTATCGTTCGCTGGAGCATGTCTATGAAACCGGCATCTTGCTGGAAAACGAGGAAATTGCCGCGCGGCTCACCGGCCTTTTTGAGCAGGATATTCGCGTAGCCGAAGATCCGAAACTGGAGCTCCCCAAAGTGCGCTGTCCCAAAGCAGAGTGGCTGGAAGAGGTGCCGCTGCAAGTTGAACTAACCTCAACACCAACTCGCTGGCAGACGGAAGAGACTCTCTGCGAGCGCCAGGAAATAGTAAATCTTATCGGCAAAGCCAAAGACGCCATAAGAATACAAGTGCTGCATTATTCGCCGGTTAGCCGTACCGGCAGGGATTATTTCGGCGATTTTGATGAGGTGTTGCGGCGGGCGGCGGCACGCGGAGTAAAAGTAGAACTTTTGGTTTCGGATTGGGGAGTGCGGGCGCCGGCTATCGAATGGCTCAAGAGTTTGAGCTTAATACCCGGTATTACAGTGAAAATTATTTCCATTCCAGCACATTCCGGCGGTTTTATCGACCACGCCAGGGTGGCCCACTCCAAATATATGACGATTGATAATCGTTGGTCTTGGGTGGGTTCAAGCAACTGGGAGAAAAATTATTTTACCGCTTCGCGCAATGTGGGAGTTATTGTGCGCGGAGTGCGTTTTACTCAGCAATTATCCGGAATGTTTGATAAAATTTGGAACAGTGAATATACTGAAGAACTAGATGTTACTAAGAATTATATCCCGCCGCGCACCACTGCCGAATAAATGATTTAGTGTTCTATCGGCAGATAGAACATGACATAGTTACCATCAGAGCTATTTAACTGAGTGGTGCCACCTAAAGAGCTGTTTTTACCGCGCTCGCCGATTTCATAGATATAAATAGGGTGTTTGTAAACGGTGTTATCAGCTTCGCCGTTGGTTAAGGGATCAGGGGCGTTATTAGCGCCGGCGGTGGTGAGTGAGAAGGCGTAACTGCCGGCAGTGCCTTCAAAGTCGGAGGCGGCATCAATGCTGGCGTTGGCCGCTACGGCGGTTACGCGGGTTTTATGGACATTTTGCGAAACAGCGGCTTTGTCGATGATTTTGCCGGAAGGATCTTTTATCAGAACTACATCATCGATATCGTTACTTTCCCAAGTGCCTAATTTTTCATCAAAAATACGCCAATATAGACTTACTTTTTCTAAGGCGCCTGATTTTAAAACCGGGTTAAACAGCTGTGACCACTCGCTCATGGTATCGGCCGCTCTGGCAAAGACAATATAGTTGCCGGCGGTGAAATTGCTCTGGAAAGTATAGGTGATTTTTTTGTAAGAACTCTTGCCCACATTTTGGTGCAATTCCACCACATAACCCTTGATATTAGCTGCAGTTTCCTTTTTGTAACCCTCGCCGCAGATGGTGAAGTAAAAATTGGCTTCGTCGGCATCGTCGTTGGGAATGGAAACTTTGGTGCAAGCGCGGCCTATTTCCGTTGGCGTGAAAATAAGCTTGGCTACCAAACTCTCATTGGGAGAAATATTGGGCTCTGAAGGCTGAGCGGCAATGGCAAAGCAAGAAGAATCGCCCTCTAATGAGATGGAATCAGTTAAATGTAAATTAGCAGTGCCAACGTTTTTAATGAGAATATCTATATTCATGGGCTCATTTAAGGGAGCGGAACCAATGAGAATATTTTGGGAGGTATTTACCACATTGGAATTATTAACGCTGACGCTGATCTCCGGCCTATCGACATAAGAACCCTCGAAGCTGGTGCCTACCAGGGAGATGGAATAGGTGGAATTGTTGGGATCATCGCTCTCGATGGTGATGTTGGCAACGTGGGTGCCGATGGTGACGGGGGCATAGCGCAGTAGAAAAGTTGTGCTCCCGCCGGCGGCGACTTCAGCGGCAGCATCACTTATAATAGCAAAATTTTTAGTGTCACTTAAGTTAATAACCGAGTCGTCCTCTTTGTTTAGTGTAAGTTTTGAGCTGCCGCGGTTGAAAATGGTAAATTTCAGGTCAATGTGCTTTTTGGTTTCTGTTTTGCCGATATCGACATTTATGGTGCCGTTTGGCATATCGCGGCCTTTGGTATCGGTGATGGTGTCCGAAGTGATGCTGTCCAGATGAAGATCTATCTTGGGCTCATGAGTTACAGCTTTAGCAGATAATTTAATGATGAATTCTTTGGCATTTTTGGCATCGGAATAGATTTTAACATCGCAATTGAAAGTGCCGGCGCTTTCCGGATTATAGAGTATGGTGAACTGATTAGCAGAGGAAGGTTGCAGTGATTTGGGCAATTCCTGGGTTATTTTATAGCCGAGGCAGCTAATAAAAACTGTAGGATTTTGGGTAAAACGTATCACCGCATCGCTGTTGTTATAAGCCGAAAAGATTAATTCAATCGGTTGCCCGAGCGGGTGCTCTCCCAGATAGAGGCTTTGACCGTTGGTAATAGTATTATTACCGAAGGTGATGGAGAGACCGCTGGGAATTGTTTGCGGAGTTTGGGAACCAGACCCCGGTTCATTAGTTTCTTCGCCTCCACAAGCGCCGGCGCCTAGAACCAAGGTGATGAGCAAGGCGGAAAGCAAGGTTTTATGGCCTATTATTGATTTAAAATGTTTCATGTTGTTCCTCCCGAACAAAAAAAATCGGCATTATGTTAGCAGTTTTTGGAGTTTTTTGAAAGAAATTGGCATAGTAGATCGATTAAAGCGGCTTTGACGGTCATTTTATAGCGCTCAAATGCGGCTATTTCTTTGGCAAATGCCGGGTTTTTCTCTGCTTTCCAGCGGCGATGCAGCCACAGCCAGGCGGCCGGGTTTTCGCGGATCCAGCCCTCTACAATAGCGGTATATTTTTGGGTGTTATAGCGCAAGTTATCCAGATCGGCGGCAAAAGGTTCCTCATAATGTAGAGCTTTTTCGACATATAGCTTGTGTGTGCCATTGGGCTGCCGCACCATGTGGACGGGGATAATCGGTGCCCCGGTATCGCGGGCCAGGGCGGCCAGGCCGGCAGTGGTGGAGGCATAGCGGCCAAAAAATTCTACTATCATGCCGCGGCGGGGGCTGATATGCTGATCGATGATGATGCCCACGGTTTCGCCGCGCTTTAAAGCCTCTTTAAGTTTGGAAAAACTGCCGCGCGGCTCGGCCATGACCATGCCGGAATTGCGGCGAATTTGTTCGATAAAGCGCTGAATGCCCTTGTTTTTAACGAGGCGCACCGGCACTGTTAGGGGCACGCCCATGTGAGCCTGGCTCATGGACATGAGATCCCAAGAGGTAATATGCGCGCAGAGTATGATGACGCCGCGTCCCTCCTTTAAGGCCTCGTAATAGTGCTCAACCTGCTGCCGCACGACCAATTTTGGGGCATTTTCGCTGTTTAAAAGCGGGAGGCGCAGATCTTCAATGAGATACTGGCCCATATTTATGAAAGTACCGCGGGCTATTTCTTTGATTTCTTTGGGGGATTTTTCCGGAAAGGCCCGCTTTAGATTCTTCAAAACTTCCCCGCGGCGGATGCGCAGAATATGAAACCAAAAGAGCCCGAGCCATTTCCCGGCCCTAAGTGCAGCGGTTAGAGACAGGCGGCAACAGATGAATGAGAGAAAAGTAATCAGATGATACATGGCCGGTTATTCAGCGCTTATCGGCGTAAAGCCCAAAGGCTGCCAGGGTAAATCGGCCGGGGTAGCGATGAGAGCATAAGGGGAGGGCGCCAGTATAAGGCTGTTTTCCTGCTCTCGCACCGTGGGCCAGAGATTATGCCAGATGGTGTGTTCAAGGCCCGATAAATTGAGCGCCGATTCTTTAGCGGTAGTGATTTTGCTATAAGCGGAAAGAGCTTCTCTATAGCCATCTTTTATGAGCTCTTTATTCATAGATTCTTCCAGCTCGTCGCTGGGATAGAGGCCCTCTTTTTTGCACATAATGTGCAGGCGTAAAATAGCAGTGCGCAGGAGTTCCGGCGGATTTTGGGCGCTTTTTTGCCAATAAGCGGCGATTGAATGTTCGGCACGGCTATCGGAAGAATTATCGGCATCGCTCAGCATAAGATCACTGCCGCGTTTGCCGGCGGCCAGGCTCCACTCTTTAAATTCCACTCTGGTGATGCGCTGGCGGCCGCGATAATCGGGGTTATTTTTTTGTACCATGGCCATAAGCTCTAAAAATATCTCGCCCCAAGAGGGATTTTGCATAACTGCCCGGCGCAAAACAGCAAATTGCCCAACAGAGAAGATACCGAGAGCCGATAGGAGCAATATATCGTTGATATGTGGTTTTTGCGCCGCGGCGGCCAGTGGCAAGTCCAAAAGTTCGGCTCTGGCGGCGGCCATAAGCAAAATATATGGCGGCAGGCCGGTGGCGCTGTAAAGATCTTGTCTGGCGGCCGGGATGGCGGCAGCACTCAAAAAATCGGCCAGATTATTAATACCAAGGCGGCTGAAAACAGGGCGGTAATTATTGGAAATAAATTGTAAAATCGGCACATTGCCGGCTTCTCCGCTATGGCCGCCGGCCGGCAAACCGGAAAGGTAATTAAGGCGATTCCCGCCGAGGCCCAGGGCATTTTGCCGGCGCTTTATAGCCGAGTTATCAACACGCTCTATTTGTTCGTCTTCGTCAGCCGAAGCACCGAATATTTTTGATAACCCGCTTACCAGCTTATCCAAAACAGAAGGGCCGCCGCCATCTTCGGCAGCTTTAACTGTTGGGATATATTGTGTTGTTTGGATTATATGCCGGCGCAGATCGGCCAGGACTTTTTGATCGCTTGTGGCTGATTTGGTTAAGGAAAGAGTCATTGGCGGCCGCTCCTTTTGTGGCTGTTTTTACCTTTTTTGCCTTTTGATCCCTTGGCCGGGCTGTTTTTGTCTTTGGCTGCTTTGGCTGGGGCAGAATCCTCCGCTTTAGCTGGCTGCCCGTTTTCCCGGCTGGCGGCGGCCGGCGGCGTTTTGCTCTTTTTAATTTCTTTTATGGTGCCGGCAGGGGCACTTGGGGCGGAGGTGTCTTGGGGCTTTGGCGACTCATCTTTATAGATTTGTGAGGCTCTTGTTATCATGTCCGGCATGGGCAGAGAGCGCGGTTTAAAGAAGCTCTCGGCTTGCCTTGCCACCGGTTCTATACGCCCCTTAAGCCCGGGAACAATCGGCGTAATGCCTTCGATCATCCCTTCTATTTCATCGCTGATGGGGAGATAAAGCTCGCTTATGCCAAAAGAGCTAATCATAACCAGGCGATCACCACGGTCAAAAAAGTAATTAATTTGGGAAATTACAATATTTTGGCCGGAGAGCAACGTATAATCGTAGCGCAGGCGTACGGCGGCTATGTCATTAAATGTGACATTGCGCTGATCGCGATAAGTTATGCGAATTTGTTTGGCTTTTTCCTGGTCGGCCAGGGCGCGGAGATTTTTATTAATAAATTGCTTCAAAGTTGGAACATCATCTTGTTTGTTTTCCACATAAAAATCAACACGCGGCGCGCCGGCTAAAGGCATATCTTTTATAAGGCGCAAGACAATAGCCGAATTTTCCGGCGGCAGATCATCCTTTTTCCAGCCGCTGGCCAAAGGAAAGGCAATGGCTGCTTCATCGAGGCGCAGCATATTCTGGCTTTCTTCCGGCGCGGCTCCGGCGCCGCCTGGCCAAGAGAGAAGCAAAAGCAGAGCGAGGGCCAGCTTTTTTACCAGGCGAGGGCCGCTTTTAAGAGCTCTTGCGGAACAGTTTGAACTTTTATATTGCATTGTAATCCATGCCTTAAAGCTAATTTGGCCAAAGTGAGCGCCGGCAAAGAAATCAGTTCCGGCCCCTCCTTGGCTGTGGCACTTTGAAATTCATAGCGCACAATAAAACGAATAGCACGATCAAATAGCACTTGGTTGCCATCTAAAATAGCCAGCCAGGCCTCTACATAGGCACTGCGCATACCGTCGCTATGGCGATAATAACGCAAAAGTTCGCGCATCGGTGCCCACTTTTGATCCAGATAAAAGCCCATGAGCCAAAAGCGCATTATATTGAAAATATTGTGAAAATAAAGAGCAGGGTCGCTGGTTATTTTAAAAAATTCTAGCGCTTTTGCGCTATGCCCCAGAAGCACTGCACTATAGAGTGCTTCCACACTGGCAGTGCTGCGGCCGCCAATCAGGTCGCTGTAGCGGTCCAGGCGGTATTTGCCGGAGCGGATATCGCAGCTTAAGTCATAGACAATGCCAAAAGCGCCGCCCAAGGTCTTGGCCCAGCGTGCCGAATCTTTATCCAGATAATAATTGGCATGGGCCTCTTTGGTGACCGCGCTATATAAATCAGTGTAGAGATAGGGGCTCGGCAACATAGCTTGCAAATTAGAGAGCTCTTTTTGCACCGCGCGGTATTGGTGATTATTTTCCTCGCGCCTGGCTTCTAAATCCTCCAGCGCTTTTTTATCGGCTTCAACTTGCGGTTTTAATTGGCTTAATTCGGCCTCTTTATCTTCAATACGCACATTGAGGCGGGCTCTTTCACGTTTTAATTTATTGGCCGATGGACTACGGCCCAATTTGGCTATTTCTTCTTTTATTTCCTCGGCTTTTTGCTTTAAAATGGCCACATCCTGATGCAAAGAGAGAATTTGGTCATTTTCGGCGCCGATTTTTTCGGAGAGCTCCTCTATATCTTTTTCGCCGCGCTGGATAGTGGCGCGCAGGGTATCCAGGCGGCTTAAAATGCCGGCGAGTTCGGCTTTGGTGCTCTCGGCCAAAAGGCGGGCTTCTTTGACTTTGGCTTTGAGGTCTTCTACTTCGGCAGATAATTCTGCCAAAACAGTGAGTACCTGAGCCTCGTTAAAGGAGGGCAGAGCAAGTTTTTGCGGATTAAAGGCCGGCATGGCTACTCCTTCCGTTTCCACCACGCTACTTTAGCACGAACTTCCGGCCTTTCAAGTGAATAACCAACGAAGCAGGCCAGATAGAATAAAATAGTTGCAATAAGTTGCCATAAGCGCTAGATAAACTGCACTGTTTAGCCACTTTTGGCCACTTGGCGCGAAGGCGGGTATAGCGGATGAAAAAAATTAACATTTTGTTTCTCTCTTCTTGGCTGCTTGCCGCGTGTGCCGATCCATGTATGGATTTGGCCAAGCAAATTTGCGCTTGTGAGCCTACTATTGTAAAACAGCAGAGTTGCGATCTTAGGGTAGAGGCTCAGGCTGAATATCGCGAGCCCACCAAGGAACAGATGGAACAGTGTGAAGTTATAAAAGAAAACTGCACATGTGAAAAATTAGCCGCCGGCGACATGGCTGCGTGCGGGCTTGCACGTTAGACAATGTGAGGGTATTATGGCTCCTGCCAAAATTATCGGGATTGATTTAGGTACTACCAATAGTTGCGCCGCCTATGTTGATGACCAGGGTAAGGTGGTGATTATTCCTTATCGTGGAGGGGAGTTTACCATTCCCTCGGTAGTGGCAGTGGACAGCAAGGGGCGAGAGCTGGTTGGCTATGAAGCCAAGCGCCAGATTAGCCTTAATCCCTTTAATACTGTTTATGGTTCCAAGCGCCTTTTGGGGATCAGCTACGATAGCGAAGTGGTAGCCAAAATGCGCGAGACGGTTTCCTTTACCATGCAGCGGGGGCCGGATAACTCGGTGGTGGTGCCGATAGCCGGCGTTATTTATACGCCTACTCAGTTGGCGAGCCGCATATTAGCCAAGATTCGTGAGGTAGCTTCGGCGCATTTTGGGGAAGAAGTTACCCAGGCGGTGGTGACCGTTCCGGCCTATTTTAACGAGCGCCAGCGCCATGAAGTAAAAGAAGCCGGCCGGCTTATCGGCCTGGAAATTGTTAGTATTATTAATGAACCAACGAGCGCGGCTTTAGCTTACGGCGCCGGTAGAAATCGCACCGAACGCGTTGCCGTTTATGACCTTGGCGGCGGTACTTTTGATATATCCATTATTGAAATTCGCGATCAGGTTTTTGAAGTAAAAGCCACGGGCGGTGCCACTTTTTTGGGTGGCCTCGATTTTGACCGTGCTTTGGTGCAATATGTCCTTTCCAATTTTAAGATGGAATCGGGCATAGATTTAAGCGGTGACCCGGTGGCCATGCAGCGCATTCA
>JAEEML010000112.1 GCA_016283195.1 Deltaproteobacteria bacterium
AAAGTAAAGAGCGGCAAGCGGGCCATTACCGACTACAAAACAGTAGCCACTTTTAACGGTGCCAGCGATTTGGAACTCTGCCTGCACACCGGCCGCACCCATCAAATCAGAGTGCATCTGGCCGATAACGGCTGCCCCATTATCGGCGACGACACCTACGGCCCGCACCATTTCGGCAATTTGCCGGAACCTTTGCGCACCATTTGCCAAAAAGCGGCGCGCCCCATGCTGCACTCCTTTTCGCTGACTATTTGCCACCCGGTGAGCGGTAAAGAGATGACCTTCACCGCCCCACTGCCGGATGATTACCGCGAATTACTTGGAGAACTGGGGTAAAGAATGGCCGAAAAAGGAGCAATTTACCGGGTTTTTAACCAAGCCACTTTGGATAAAGCCGCCCCTATTCTCGATAGCAGCCCGCTATGGGGCATGGAAGCTCTTAAAGCCGGCGACAATGGGCTGCGCTATGTGGTGCTCTCCTCTTTTGATAACCAGGTTATCATAGCATTTGAAAACTGCGATGAAGCCGTTATTTCGGCACTTAGCCGTCTTTTACGTAGCAAATGGCTAATCACTAAAGAGGCGCAGCGGCTCGGGGCCATATTTAGAGCTTCCGGGCTCACAAACGGCCTTAATATGGTTGATTTTGCTCTGCCGGCGAAGCTTTTGCACGCCGGAGAAAAGGCAGAGCCGCCGGGGCCCAAAGTACCCTCTTCTGCCGATGAACTGCAAAACATTTGCCGCCTTTCTTATGCCTATTTGGAGACCTTTATTAATGATTTGCCGGCGGTAACAGCCAGTGGGCTCACCAAAATTTTGCAGCTGGAAGTAGCTTTAACGCCGGTACTTATGGCCATGGAAGCTAAAGGCATGCCCTTTTCCCTCAAAATCTGGCAGGAAAGCATTAGCCTCAAAAAGCAGGCGACGGAGCAAGATGGCGAGTGGGAGCGGGCTAAAGCTCTGGCTATGCGCGATATTATTCCCCATTTAAGCAGCGATAATCGCCTGCACAGCCATTATAATTCCCTGGGGGCAGCCACCGGCCGGCTCAGTAGCTCGGCGCCTAATTTACAATCTATTCCCAGCCATCCGCTGGTGCGCCGCGCTTTTGCCGCGCCGCTCGGGCATTTGCTTATCAGCGCCGATTATTCCGGCGCCGAGCTGCGCATATTGGCCGAGCTCTCCAAAGAGCCGGCTTTTTTGGAGGCCTTTGCCGCCGGAGTGGATTTTCATAGCGCCATTGCTACGCGCGTATTTGGGCAAAATGTCACCAAGGAGAGCCACCCCGAACTCAGAAAGCAGGCCAAAATCATCAATTTCGGCCTGGCTTACGGCATGGGGGCAGCCAGTCTGGCCAAAACGGCCAATATTTCTCTCGATGCGGCCCAAAAGCTTTTGATCCGCTATCAACACTCCTTCCCCACTCTCTTTGGTTATTTGCGCGAGAGCGCCGCCGCCGCCATAAATCGTGGCTATGCCGCCACGATTTTAGGCCGCCGCCGCTATCTGGGCGACCTGGAGCCGGCCGAAGCCGAGCGCGTGGCCAAAAATATGCCTATTCAGGGTAGCTGTGCCGATATTATTAAAATTGCCTTGGTGCGCCTCCACGCGCGCTTAAAAGAGAGCCTGCCGGAAGTGGCTATTATCAATACCGTGCATGATGAGATTATTCTGGAAGCTCCGGCCGAAAAGGCGGCGGCGGCCAGAGAGCTTGCAGCTCTCACTATGGCGGCGGCGGCGCGGGCTATCCTCCCCACTGTGGGCATGGAAGCGGATGTAAAAAGCGGCGAAAGCTGGGAGCATTAGTGCCATCTATTGTCCCGGCCTTTGGGCCGCCGCCACACTAGCCGATTGGCCCCAAATACATCTTTTTCTCTCGCTATCTGCCGGTTATTCGCTATAATATTGCCACATGGGCGGCAGGGCTTCTCATGGGAGGATTCATGGGCACCAAGGATAAAACCACGCGGCGGCTGGAAGAATACAACGATGTATTTGCCGACATCATCAATGTGCTGGTGTTTAAAGGAGAACGCCGGGTACTTGAGGATGATTTGGCCGATGTAACAACAAAATCTGAATTTCTAGCCGACAATAAAGGGCTACGCAGCCAGGATAGGGATATTGTTAAATTTTGGATGAAGCAGCAGGTTAAAATAGCTCTCTTTGGCCTTGAAAATCAGGCTAAACCTGATTTCCAAATGCCACTAAGAGTTTATAGCTACAACGGTGCTTCTTATAAAACCCAAATTATTCATGACAAAAAATCACCAAATCTTGAGCCGCAGCAAGGATTTTACCCTGTGCTGACGCTGGTGCTCTATTTTGGCCTGACGCGCTGGAATACCGCCAAAACATTGTATGAAGCGGTAAAAATTCCCGATGATATGAAGCCGTTTATCCCAGATTTGCCCATTAACCTGGTTGAAGTAGCCTGGCTGGATGATGAGGTTATTGATAAATTTCAAAGTGATTTCAAGGTGGTGGCCAAATTTTTCAAGCAACTGCGTCTGCGTGGTGATACCTACATCGATATGCAGGATCCCACATTGTCACAAACAATTATCCATTTTATAGAACTGATGCGCCTGATGAGTGCCTACTCCGGCGATTCCAGATTTGAAGCAGATGCGCAGAATATACCACCAACAAAGGAGAGAACCATGTTAGCTGTTTTAACAAGACTGGAAAACAATGGCCGAAATCAGGGCATGCGCGAAGAGCGTCTGGGCCTGACCACGCTTTTTGCCAACCTCTTTAAGCAGGGCCGCGGCAGTGACGTGCAGCGGGCCGTGGAAGAGCCGGAGTATTTAAAGAAGATTATGGAGGAATTTGGTATGAAAGATGATGTGGATATAGAGGAAGCCGGTAAATAACATGCACATTCTCTTACTCTACGGCAGCCCGCGCAAGAAAGGCCTCACCGCCCAAATGCTGAACATCATGCGCGAAGAGTGCGAAAAAAGAGGCGACACGGTTGAAGCCCTATTTATCAGCGAATTAACCGTAAAACCCTGCCTCGGTTGCAAAGTGTGCCGCGACAAGGGAGCCTGCGTTTTGCCTGAAGACGACGCCCAGCGAGTGCTCAAAATGCTGCAAAAGACCGATGCCGTCATCATTGGCTCGCCATGCTATTGGGGCAACATCCCCGGCCAGCTCAAAGTTCTCTTCGACCGCCTGGTCTATGGCCTGATGCGCGACACTCCGCGCTTCCCCGAGCCGCTGATGAAAGGCAAAAAATGTCTTCTCGTCAGCACCGCCACCACCCCCTGGCCCTTCAATATTCTCTTTAACCAAACCCGCGGCGCCGTTAAAGCTCTGCGCGAAATATGCCGCTATTCCGGCTTTAAAATTGTCGCTGCCGTTGAGCGCGGCGGCACCGTAAAAGAACCAAAACTTACGGAAAAAGATCGCCGAAAATGCCTGGCGGCGGTTAAGAAATTAAAATAAAAATCGCGCTTTTTGCTTAATTGTCGCTGGAGCCGTCAATACGGCTAAAGGTGAGCTTTTGATCGGTTCCGGCACTGTAATAATAGCCGCTTTGGGCCGGGCCGCCATCTTCCGGAAGGTCAAAATAAAGGACATCGCTGTTAGTTGCATGATAAAGCAGCGCATTTTCTTGGAACGGCAACAATGTGAAAGAACCGTCCTGGTCATCCACCAGTATGACATTGTCTTCGGCGCGATAAACAATGTTAAAATTATATGTTGGGCCCAAATCATCATATTGGTACTGCCCCAAAAGGCGCTGGCGTGCGTCAGCTGTCAGCTCAAACATTTCCGGAAAGACATCATCAACAAGGGCTTTAATGACTTTCTCATTTTCGCCCAATAATTGCGCGAGAGCCATCGGCGCCGTTTCATACACTGGCCCATCATTATTGCAAACAGCCGCAATACCTATTTGCGCATCTGGTGAAAAGCCTAAAAAGCTGATAAACGAACCGGTGTTGCCATCGTGATAGATAACATTGCCAATTTTAGCAATAGCGTCTTTATCCACTATATAGTCGGCAATCCAGCTGATACCGGTCATCCAAAGCATGCCGATTTGCGAGCCGTCACCAACATCGGTAATAGGCTCAAATGCTTTAAGCAGCATGTCCTTTCCTTGAAAATCTTCTTTACTCATGGCCATTTGCGCAAGGCGGGCCAATTCATTTAAATTGGCGTGCAAAGCTCCGGCCGGCGCATTGCCACCACCATTAAAATCGGTGTCGGCCATGGGCAAAAGATTATGGCCAAGACCATGAATGTTGATGGGCGATTTGGTGTTTATGCCAGGCACGCCCAATGGCTCGGTTACCCGGTGGGCAATTAAGGTTTCCCAAGATTCTTCTTTAGCGCAAATAGCCAGAGCATGGCTCAAAATAGAGAGGCCATAGTTGCTATAGGCATATTTGCCGATTTTTTTGCGTTTGGTTTTTGAGAGCTTTTGCCAAAACTGCTCTACCGTAATGTTGCTGATGACCCCGCCATTGCCATCCGGTATCTCTTCCCAAAGGTTTGGAGAATAATCACGCGGCAAACCTGATGTGTGCGTGGCCAGCATACCCAGAGTAATATCTTCCAACCCGGTGGTATCTATACCTTTGGGCATACAGTCGGTGAGCGGGGTATCAATGGTAATCAGCCCTTCATTGACCATGGAAGCCATAGCGAGGCCGGTAAAAGTTTTGGAAATAGAACCAATCTGAAAATATTCGGCCCCGAGATTTTGCGAATTGGCATAGTCTCCCAATCCCCGCACCGAAACGCCATCGGCTGTTATCACCGCATAAGCCACCCCTTTGGCATATTGCGAATCAACTAAACGCTGCATGGTATAAAGGATGGCATCGGCCGCTTTTTCGCTGGTAGCCGACGGCTTAGGCGCACCGACAAAGGCCTGTTTTGGCTTATTATCATCTTCTTCTTTATCTTGATGGCAAGCAGGCAGAATAACCGGCAAAACCAGCGCCAAGAGCAAAATACTTTTTTTAAAAACAGACATATTTATCTCCAAGTTAAAATATTTAGTGCATTCTTTAAAAAAAAAAGAGGCGGGGAAGTTACCCTCCCCGCCTCTTTTAAATCACCAAATGTGCTTCTATTTTCGCTTAAAATCAGGCAGCATCGCTGGCCGCATCAGCGGCAGGAGCAGCATCGCTGGCCGCATCGGCGGCAGGAGCAGCTTCTTCAGCAGCAGCAGGAGCTTCTTCGGCAACAGGAGCAGCTTCAGCAGCAGGAGCAGCTTCGGGGCCGGCAGCCGGAGCAGGTTTATTACCACCGCAAGCGGCAACAGCAGAAAGAGCAAAGAAAGAAGCAGCAACAGCCAATGTTTTCAGTTTCATAGTGTACCTCCTTAAGTATTCACTTACACGCTTCGATCGCTTATTTTGCCGAGGCATCTTCAACTTTCTTGCTCGGCAAGAACTGAAAGCAAAAGTCTTCTAACAAAATAAATATCGCATATCAACACTTTTTTACGATTTATTTTGTCCTTTTTTCATTGTGGTCCATCCCTCAATTACCCGCTGACGGCTACGGCCCAGAGCCAGCGAATCAGCCGGTACCTCCGAA